>JAQURL010000023.1 GCA_028715625.1 Candidatus Margulisiibacteriota bacterium
CCCCGCCCTTTCTGATTAACTATCTGCAAAAAATGGACCGGACTAATAATTATTCCAATTATGAACCTTCATCATCAGACTCGCGGATGATTGCGGATTATATTGAAAGATTACCGGAGTTAAATAAAAAAGTTTTGACTGACCATGTGCTCGGGATATATTTCATTAATAATTACAGGGGAAGCGGCCTTACCGACTATATTCTGGAAAACCACAAAGTCCGTTATTTTATTCTCGTTTTTAATCCAGGTACCCTCACAACCGATGCTTCAGCCTGGCTGACCTATAAGGAAAATACCTGTTTTAAACCTGATAAAAATATACATATCGAAATTGATTGCGGCAAAACTTATACAGGTTTTATGTACATTCTGTTGCATGAAACCAGCCATATGGCTGATTATCTTTATCATTTTTCACCTTATGTCGAACCGGACCTCAGGTTACTGGAAAAAACCGGAAAAAATCCTCAAACTGCTTTTACCAAAGATATTTGGCAAAACTATACCCGGCCGGTTTCAAACTATCAATTGCCCTGGCAAAACCGGATACATTTCTATGATTCAGGGAAAAAGCCCAAATTGAGCAGTAAGCAAGCTTTAGCCATCTATAAAAAATTGCAGCAAACTCCTTTTGCTTCGCTTTACGGCAGTCAGAACTGGGCTGAGGATTTTGCCGAATTTATTACCTGGCACCATTGGACGCAAAAACTTGGCCAGCCCTATACCATCAAGTATTTCCAGAAAAATCTGCCGGTTTTTGCCTATGCTCCGCTTAGTTCTCCGTTAATTATACAAAGGTATAATAATTTTCCTGCAACTATTTAGAGTTCCCTTCGATAATTAGATTAATGTTTTATAAAGTAATCTCTAGCGTTGGACAATTAATTAGGGATATTGCTATCAGTAATGAAAGGTTTGAAATAACCTGGACAACTGATGCCAATCAGGGCCGTATGCAGCTTTTTGAAGACTATATCGGCGCTGATCCAGCCCGAGTAAGCGCTCTGACTTATAATTTTCTCAAGCATATTGATACTGAAAACACAGATGAATACAGCTGGGCCCTGGAATTTGTTATAGTGATTTCCGGCAAGTACCCCGAATTATTAAAACAATACCTTGAAGGTCTTAATAAATATTATTTAGAAAAAGAAAAAACTGAAAAATTAAATAATATTTATTACAACCTTATTGGTTACTCTGCGCAAACCCTGTTTGACAACAAACAGTATTGTTATATGATTGATCTTATCCGCGATTTGGCTGCTGCAGGTTTGAATTTCGACCTATTTACCAGCATTCTCCAGAGGTTCAACGACAGTTATGAAAAAATCCTTAACAATAAAATGCGGATCATCTCCAGCGGGCTTTCAGCTTTACCAAAACCAGAATATCACTCTATATTGCTGGATATAACCGCTTCGATAGAGCTGGAAATGTTACCGGTTACTGCCAAAAATATCTATAACTATTTATTTCCGGCATTCAACGAATTAGCTGTAAATGGTATAAATAGCCCCCATTATAATCTGATAAACAGAAGTCTTGGCAGATTGCTTGAGGAAAGCAGGAAGCCTGATAATTTTGCCTGGTATGGTATCAATTTTGAATCTTTTTCAAAGAATATAGAAAAATTATTGGCAGGTATGTCTGGGAATTACAGACAGGGTCTGCTAAATAACATTGATGATGCGCACAAACCATTCATAGCTCAATGCTTAAATAATATCAGCCATGAATGAACTGCAAACCAAAGCACAGCAAATAAAAAATCTCTGGTTACAGCGCTATGACAATTATAATGAAATGGTACCAGCTACAAAATATCTGAGAGACCGCGCAAAAATGGATAAGCTGTTTGACTACGCGGCAAATATGAACAGCAACGATATACTTGAACCGACAGAAGCAATACTGCTTGATGAATATTTGAAACAGCAGATAACCTGGTTCGGCCTTCAGACATATTGCAGTGAATATGATCTGGAAAAAGTCAAACATAGGATCGAAAAAACATCTGAACAGCTTACTGAAAAAAATTATAAAGAAACCTGTGCATCCTTAAATGAATCATTTAATACAAAAAATTCAGGACGACGTCCATTGCCGGTCATCATCGATGAAAGATGCAATTATGAAGACCATACCGAATATAAAAGATTTCATGAAGTAAAACTTGTCGGGCAGTATTTTCTGTTACAACTGGAAAAAAATCAGGATAAATATATTTTACTTAATCATGGGCCCATACGCACAAAACATTTTGAACATCTGGAACGAAAATTCAATATCAGTTCCGAAACAATTATGCAGGAACTTAAAGACAACCAACTGATTTGCGGCAATAAAATTAAGGATGGAATAGATATCCATTCTCAAAATTTCAGACTCAACCCTTTTCAAAATAATCACAAACTGCAAAGAGAAGTGTTGGTAGTGCTTAAAACATTTCAAAAAAAATATTCCATTGAAAGTTTTCTGGAAAAGTCTTATGAAAAACCTCTAAATTTCGGACATAAAGCAGGTTCACAGGCAGACTCGGCAAATCTTGTTCATTTTTATAAAACTCTGCAGGAATTCTTTCATTTATCAAAAGGGCTGGTACGATGCGATACACTGGAATTGACCGCGCCCTGCTATCCTAAAGTTGTTGTCGGCGAAAACACACTGGCGCTGATAAGTAATATTCTGGAACAAATAAAAAAATAAACTGCAACTTTTACTAAACTTCTTCTTCCAGTTCTTTCTTCAGTTTTGCTTTTTGACTGGATCTTTTTTTCTGTTTGTCTTTTTCTGAAAGCTGCACTGATGGCCTGAACTGCAAAAAACTATGTTCGGATTTAGCTTTAAGTTCTTTTATTTTTTCCAGCACTTCTTTCTTTTTTATTTTTTTCATACATGCATCTTCCTTTTGCAGTCATACGTCACCCTGAGCTTGCTTGCCTCGACGACTTGTCTCGGCGAAGCTTCAGCGAAGACGGAAGCTTTAGCGTAGGCGGGACGAAGGGGGGACTATTACGATTAGTCATACTTCGTCTAGCTCAGCATGACTCGACTCAACGACTACACGATTACACAATTCAACCTTAAATCTTAAGTCATCAACTTACCACTTACCACTTATCTCTTATTTCCTCCATCGGTTTCCCCAGATAAGTTATTCCCCTGACTCTTTCAATAAGCGGTTTATAAATATCAGGCAGTTCCTTGCCTGGTTCCAGGGTAGTGATTACTGTTTTGCCTACAATAAACCGCCCCTCCTGTCCTTCATTGTTTATAGTTTTAATACCCCACATATTATGCAGTACCAGCGGTTTGTTTTCATATGAACCTATATAGAGCATGATATGTCCTTTCAGCCAAACCAAAGTAAAAAACGGTACAGCTTTTTCCTGAATTATTTTTTCTTTTTCATCAGAGCTTACAACATTTATTTCCATATAATATCCGGCATTTGCTTGATAATTGCCATTTCGTGGCAGCCATATCCCGAAAGGCACAAACAGGTCTTTTATCAGCGATGCGCAATCCCGATCTTCATACATGTCACCCCAGCCATAAGGCTGCTCCATGACTCCGACGGCAAGTGAAGCGATATTTTTCTGACTAATCTTTTCGGGCTTTTTGACGGATACGGTTTTCAGAATCTTACCGGTTTTTATAATCGCGTTCCTGTTGGAGTCCGCGGCTGCATATAAGCAAGTATAATAATCGTTGTCCGGATGTCTGGCGTCAAACAACGAACCTAAAAACCCGAAAATGTTATTAATAATATCATAGGATATGTCAGGAAAAATACTGCCGATATTTGCATGCACACCATAACGATAGCCTGTATTGTAAATTGCACTGTTATCTTTTACTACAGCCAAAAACTTATTAAATTCCCAGCTACTGACGAACTCATCATCAACATAAGCGATATCATCTGCCGGTATCCAACCTAACGCGAAACTTGATTCAGCCAGCACCCAACTCCCATCGACTGACTGATGCGAGATATAAACAGGGGTGTTCACAGCTATTCCCGAGTTTTGCAGATTATCAAAAGGATACCCCTGACCCGCTTGATTAAAATCATCAAATAGCGGTCTGCTTGTTGGCAGCAATCTTAGGCTGGTGTTTCTCACGGTTATTGCTTTCCGTTTTGTGTTGGGATAATCCTGCAATCCGGCCAGTTTTTCCAATTGAAATACCCTCTCTATAGAATGTTTGAGCTTGTTTTCACCAAAACCAGGATCTGATTTATATCTGTTAATTATGCCCTGAATATCTGTTTTGGAATAATATGGCCTGTACTGATGCCAAGGGATAAAAAATATTTTATTAAATCTGCTGTTCCTGCTTACCTGTTCATCATCCGACAACAAAGCTTTATCAGCATCAGACGGATTAAGATAAAACAAAGGGTTTTGGGTAAGCGTTATCAAATCCTGCAAAATATTAAGCGAAACATTATTTTCACTATTCTCAGAAATCAATACAGGGCATTCATTTATTGAAGATAAAATATCAGAGCTGATATTTCCCGCGAATGACAATGTCCAGAACAAATAAAAACCTATGAGCAGGTTCACATAATAAAATTTTTTATTGATATTGCGCATTATCTTATTGTAGATGAATATTTCTTACAAGTTAAGCTTATAACCTAAACAAATTGTGTTACAGTATACTCGCACAAAATTGGGAATTCTGCCCCGCTGTAGCTCTATGCGAAGGCGGAAGGCTTATTCAAACATACGTCGAGCACTTGGCGACGCAAAGAACAAAGCTGAAAACCAATTTTGAAAGAGTATAATTGATCGCCGGTCAGTTTGTTTCTTTAAGAGCCAGTTCCCCCAGCTGTTTGACCTTGTTTACAGTATCAGTGATAATCTGAACGAATTTCTCACCTTCACCTGCGGAAACATAGTCAAAAACGCAACGTTCTAACTCAATGCCGTATTGCTTTAAAAGACAGCTAAGTATTTCATAACGTTGCCTGGCCCTGTAATTACCTTCTTTGTAATGACAATCTCCAGGATGGCAAGCCAGAATAATGACTCCGTCCGCGCCTTCCTGAAATGCCTTCAGAACGAACTGGGCATCCAGTCTGCCGGAACACATCACCTTCACAATCCTTACGTTCGGCGGGTATACCAGTTGGGCCGAACCTGCCTTGTCTGCCCCGGCATAAGAACACCAGTTACACAAAAATCCGACAATCTTCGGTTCAAAGCTATTAACCTGCATCTTATCTCCATCTCGTGTCATGTTGAGCTTGACGAAACATGACCGGACTAAACTTGGTCACCCTTCGTCAAGCTCAGGATGACTCCCACCCATCAACTCATTTACCCTTTTACCCCATCAACTCATCAACCCTTTAATTTCAGCAAAAATTTGTTCTAGTGTAAAATTATTTCCTTTTATAGCGCCAGCCGGACATGATGCTACACATGTTCCGCAACCCTGGCATAAAACAGCGTTAACAGTTGATTTTTTCTTTTCTTCATCAAACTGTACAGCCTTGTACGGACACACGCTGGCGCAAACCCTGCAACCAGCGCATTTTTCATCGATAACCGTTGCGGTTATGGGCTCTATTTCCAGCTGACGACCCGGGATTAGTCCGGATAAAATATATCCGGCCGAAGCCATACCCTGGGTCATGGACTGAGCAATATCTTTGGGCGACTGGCAAGAACCTGCCAGATAGACACCCTTTACTTTGCTGCTGGCGTTATCCGCGATACCGTGAAGTTCTTCAAAAAAACCTTCCTTGTCAGGATTAACTTCCAAAAGTTCAAGGAAGGATTTGCTATCTGAACTGGGAATAACAGCCGGAAGCAGAATAACCATATCGACATTTATCTCACCACTGTGTCCATCACAATCCTTATACTGAATTATTTTTGAAGAATGATTGTCAAAGACATTTATATCCTTAATATTTTTATATTTTATTAATATAGAGTCAGGGTTATGCATGGCTTTTTCATACAGGTTATAATTACTTTTCCCCGGAAATACAAACTGTCTGTACAAGTGAACAATCTTTGCACCATGGAGCTTCTGATGAATTTCATGATTATATTTAAAAGCAGACTGACAACATGTGCCTGAACAATAAGATTTATGCTCTTTATCAAGGCTTCCTACACAATGAATAATAGCTATGCTGCCAGGCAGTCCGCCATCTTGTAATTGTATTTTCCCACTGGTAGGACCTGTCGACGCCAGCATTCTTTCAAATTCCAGACTACTGATAACATCATTCATTTTTCCATATCCCAGATTGGGTAAACGGTTCAGATCATATAATCCTGAACCTACTGCTAAAAGAACAGCCCCGGCCTTTATATTCACAATTTCTTCCGTATCTTCGTAATTCACCGTACCTTCTATAGGGCAAACATCCCTGCAAGATGTACAATTCTCGCCTTTAGCTCTCAGACATACGGAATAATCGATATAGGTGGCATTGGGTAAAGCGCCGAAAAAAGTAAAATCAATTGCTTTTTTTTGATTCCTACCGAAATTTAAAGGGTTCTTGATGCTTATCGGACAAACATTAACACATTCACCGCAACCAATACATTTGTGAACCTGCACATAACGTGGATGTTTTTTAACCTGCAATATGAAATTGCCATAAAAACCTTTTACTTCGTGCAATTCAGAAGAAGTCATGATCTCAATGTTTTTTGCGTAATCACCATGAAAAATTTCGTGTTCCAAGGGCTCCAGCATACAAGGTCCGCATTCCATTTCGGGAAACAGTTCACCATATTGTACGGGTAAGCCACCAACCATTGGCGACTTTTCCACAATAGTTACTTTGCGATCAGCCTTGGCCAGAGTTAAAGCAGCTTTAAGCCCGGCCGGTCCGGCGCCGATAATGACTACATCCGTTGCCATACTCAGCTTTTGTTTGGTCAACGATTCCTGTAATCGTACCCTGCCTAATGCGCCTTTCAACATGCTTATTGCTTTTTGCGTAGCTTTTTCCCCGTCCTCAGTAACCCAGGCCAGTTGCTCTCTGAAGTTAACCATTTGCATTAAATAGGGGTTTATCCCAGCCTGACTTAGCGCATCCATAAATGTTTTTTCATGGTCTCTGGGTGAACATGCCGCGATAACTACTCTGTCCGGTCTTTTATTAAGCAGGCTGGAAATAAGGGCCTGTTGTCCGTCAAATGAACACATCAGATTTATACGTTCCACATATCCGACAAATTGCTGCAGCATTATTTCCTCGGTCACTTTTTGCAAATTGATTTTGTCGGAAATATTACCACCACACTCACATAAATAAATCCCGGTTTTCATCATCCTTGCCTCCTGTTAGTGCCGGGAACCGGTTCCATATTTGTTAAATTACCGACCAAGCCGTCTATTACTTGCTCTATTTCTTGTACTACCAGGGGAACGGCTTGTGATACTTGAGCTGTTAACATCTCGCTAAAGGTCCATATATCCTTAGCCTCAATTGCCCAAACTGATATTTTCTCCGGACATTTCAAACCGGAAATGCGGGCCAGTTCTAAAGCAGAAATCAAATCCAGATCATGTGAACAAGAGAGGTTCCTGCTAATAAAGGAAGTTTGTAAATCCGATTTGATTATTGTTCCAGGCTTATATTTATCTGTGACTATTGAGTCGACGATAATTGCCTGCTCATAGCCGATCAATTCATCCATAAGTCGCAATCCTCCGGCATACGCTTCTTTGATTATGACTTCAGAGTTAGCAGGTAACTTTTTTGCCAGTTCACGTACTGTTTTAATTCCTACACTATCGTCACTCATTACCGGATTACCAAGACCTACAACAACCAGTTTCATCAATCTCTCCTTATTTCCTGCAACAATTGTCCGCTATTGTTTTTCAGCGCTATATGTAATGGCATTTTCCCGGGCAAATTATGAGTAGCGCAGGAAAAACAGGGATCATACAAACGAAAGGCCATCTCAACTTTATTCAGAAGACCTTCATCAACAATACCGTTGTGAATAAACTTTTGAGCGGCTTTTTTAATAGACATGGCAATTGGCGCATAATTATTGGTAGTGCCGACTATCAAATTTGCTTTGGCAACTATACCTCTTTCATCTGTTAAATAATGATGGGTTAAAGTACCTCGTGGTGCTTCCACACAACCGATTCCCTCGCCTTTAACACCACTGGGAATAACCCTGACATCAGGGCAAGTGATTTCCTCATCTGTTGCCAATTCCAGCATGCGTTCTGCCGCGTAGAGTAGTTCAATAAGCCTTGCCCAATGCGTCGCCAGCCTGAAATGGATTGGTAAATAGCGACCGTTTACTTTTTTGCTACCTAAAGTTTCGTACATCTTTTCAAAATGTTCCTGGGCCAGAGGTGTGGCCATACTATCAGCTACGTTAAGTCTGGAAAGAGGTGTGGCGCAGTAAACTCCGCTACTCGCGCCATCAACAAAACCTTTCCAGCCGATATTTTTCAAATAAGGGAATTTCAAGTATGTCCAGGTCATTACTATTTCAGCTATATGCTGCCGGTAATCACACGGATGATATTTTACATATTCCTGACCGTTTGGAGCTACAATCCGCAACATACCATCGTAAAAATTTACTCTGTTACTATTGTCCACCAGACCCATGTAATATGTTTCATGCCGATAAGTATCGGAGGTGATAAGGTCTAGATATACAGAGTTTTTTAAAACAATCTCGTCAAAAGCTTTCAGGGTGAACAAAGCAAACTCAATATTGGCGCGCGCGGTTTTTTCAATACCCTGACGCTCTTCTTCATTAATCGCTTTACTCCAGCCTCCGGGAAGTCCGGCAGCAGGATGAATTCCACGACCGCCCAGCAACTTGATCACCTCATGATTTCGCTGACGACAGGCTATAACTTGTTTTCCTATATCAACCCCTACTTTTCTGATAACCCCCAGAATGTTGCGTTCGCCGGCAGGAGCATCCGGACCTACAATAAAATCAGGTCCGCCCAGAGCATAAAAATGTGTCGTATGATCGGTTACAAAAAATGAAGAATAAAAAAGTTCTCTGAGTTTTTTTGCCGCGGAATTGGGCACAACCTGAAAAAGATCATCTAAAGCTTTAGTCGCGGCCATATGATGAGCTTCAGGGCATACGCCGCAAATCCGGTTTGTGATCACCGGCATATCTTCTGCCGGACGACCTACTACAAACTGTTCAAATCCTCTGAGCTCGGGAATTTGCAGATACGCGTTTTCCACGTTTCCGTCATCATCAAGAAATATCTCTATTTTGCCATGACCTTCCAGCCTGGATATGGGATCAATGGTCACCTTTTTCATTTGACCCTCCTGTTCACCATAGCTTTGGCCATTCCGAATTTATAAAACGTTCCGGCACAATCCGGTATGTCTTTAAGAATATTCCTAATGTACTCAGTTATTTTATCTTCGGACATACCTTTTAACGGTTCTATATCAATAATACTTCCCAAAGCTGAAATCATTTTAGCGCCCTGGTCTTCCACACCTTCTGCTGCTCCATAGCAACCGATACAGGGCATGTTAACTTCCGGGCATAATCCTCCGCAACCTCCGCTGGTAGCTATGCCCATACAAATAAGGCCCTGCTCCAGAAGACAGGTTTTTTTATCAGGTATTATTTCCCAGGTCCGGCAAAATTTTTTGATTTTTTTATCATGTTTTATTCTTTTGCATTCTTCGCAGACTGTAGTTTTGCCAACACCTATCCGGCTTCCTTTTGGGGGAAGCGCGCCGCCGGAAAGAATAAAATCTAAAACATTAATTAGTTGTTCCGGTTCCGGTGGACAACCCGGCATATAATAATCAACGTCAACCACCTGGTCCAGTGATCTTACGGTTTCATACAGGGCGGGAAGAGTAAGCTGGCCTTCCTCAACATTGGTATAAATTTTTGGTGTTACTCTAAATGGATTGTCAACCGTTAAATTATCCATATAAATATTTTTAAAATGTTCTTCCGTTGAATAAAGATTACTGAGTGAAGGAATACCGCCGTCTTTGGAACACGCACCATATGCAATCAATATCCTGCTCTTTTTTCTTAGCAGTTGAGCCATTTCTTCATTATCGGAATTACGTATGGCGCCGTTAAAAAAAGTTATAAAAATATCTTTATCAGACATTTGTTCTATATCATGCAATTTTGTATCTACCAGACATGGACAAAATATCAGATTAAAATTTGCCTCAACATCCAGAAGTTTGTCATGAATATTTGCCAGAGAAATTTCACACCCTCCACAGGAGCTGGCCCAATACATAGCTATTTTCGGTTTTATTCCCATGAAAGGTTCCCCTCAGACTTTATCTGATTAAATGATAGCCGGATAGATTTTTTTATTCAATGATTTCAGAAAATTTAAACTTTGAAATCACTCTTCAATTTCCAAACTTAAAATTCGGAAATCCTTACCGGCGATGATAACAGAATCGGATATATTACATTTCTCACAAATATACCAGTTTTCTTTAAAATCCCAGGTGCTTTTACAACGATTGCATTGTACGACAGTTTTCTTGTGAATTATATTCAATTCAGCATCTTTTGCCACATCCGATTCCATAGTTACAGCCTCGAAACAAAGCTCCAGCGATTCGTCCACTATATCCAAATAATCTCCTACTTCTATATCCACGGACAATAATTTTTTATAATGCTTTTTTTTCATCTCTTCTTCGATTATGTTCCAGGCGGACATGATAACAGACATTTCGTGCATGAGGTAAGTATATAGAAAAGGATGAAAGGTGAAAAGCAAAAAGTGAATGGTCAAACGATAACACCTTTCACTACTCACTATTCACTATTCACGATTCACGATTCACGATTTATCATATTGCAATTAAAATATTTACTGTTTATACTAATAATTAATCATGTATCAAAATATGACTATTTATCAATTTCTGCAGCAGGGTGGCATGGTTTTATGGTTGCTGACCTTTTGTTCCATCCTTTCAATATCGGTAATCATTGAACGTCTGTTCGTATTTGGCATAATTAAAAGAAAAATAAAAAAACTGAACAGGGATTTACTGCCTAAACTAAAAAAAAATAAGATTAATGACTCCATAGATATTTGTGAAAAAAATAAATCTCTTGTCGGAGACATGTTTGCCCAGGCCATTGATAAGAAAGGTCAAACTAAAGACAAACTTGAGGAGCTTGTGCATCGCAAAGGTATAGCTCTTACTTTGCAACTGGAAAATAAGCTAAGCATATTGGCAACCCTGGGTAATATTACACCATTTATCGGTCTGTTCGGTACTGTCCTGGGGATAATTAAAACATTCAGAGGATTATCTCTGGCGCAAACCTATGCCGCCGGAATGGTAGCCAGCGGTATTGCGGAGGCATTGCTAAACACCGCTGCCGGATTATTCGTCGCTATACCAGCGGTCATAGCCTTTAATTATTTTACCCGCCAAACTTATGGCATATTACGTGGGCTGGAAATAACCAGCTCTGAAGTGATCGAACTTTTAACTGGAGGGAACGGGCCATCATCCACTTCCAACAAGACACCAAAAAATTAATATCTGAAATAAATATTATCCCTTTCACAGACATAGTTCTGGTCATTCTTGTCGTTTTTATTGTAGTCACACCTGTTCTGTTACAATCATCAATAAAAGTTAATCTTCCTTACATTGAAATGAAATCTCCTGTTTCCACCACAGATAAAATCCGGATTTCTGTTCAGGAAAATAATCAACTGGCTGTGAATGACGAACCTGTCAAAGATTTTGAGGCTTTGGATACCCTGTTAAAACAATTACTAGCTGTAAAAAAGCCAGTACTTATCTATGCTGACAAAAGTATTAATTACGGACTTGTGATAAAAGTAATGGATATTGCTCAGAAAAATGGAGCAGAAAAACTGGAACTCACGGCTAAAAATCAAAATGATGAAAAAGCTGATTAAATTTAGCTTATCTGGGCAATTTATCAGAAGAAGCATAAATTTTTTATTTTCTTTTATTCTAATTCTAACCGCGACCTCAGCAGACCTTGTCTCAAATTTCCTGACAGAGCAGATTACGCAGCAAAAAACCGGGACAATATTTGGAACTTCTTAAACTGCGGGATTGTTTCAAATTTAGAGGGGGATAATTTATTAAAGGGAGGCTGTTTGTATGAAAAAAAATATCAAAATTTTTATTAGTATTATCCTACTTGCGGTTTTACTTCTGATCGGGTATCTTGTCGCCAATTTCATCACAGTAAATAATACCATCAAATCAATGAAAGCCATCCCCTCCGGAATGGTAGAAGATGACATATATCTAATTAATAATCAGTTTGTCAGTTTTTACATAGTAAAAGGTACAACCGATAACTATATAGCAATAGACGCTGGTAACAATAATATTTTAAGCGCGGCAGCCATGAAAGAAAATAATCTGGATCCTAATAAAGTAATCGCAGTATTTCTTACTCATACCGACCCTGACCATACAGCCGGTATTTCTCTGTTTAAAAATGCATCCGTGTATATTTCCAAACAGGAAGAAGATTTGATCAATGGCAAAAAGAATCGAAAATTTTTTAAAAAAAATTCACTCGGGCATTCGTATCTGTTACTTTCAGACAATCAGGTGTTGGATATCGACAGGATAAAGATAAAATGCATATTAACACCGGGTCATACACTTGGTTCGATGTGCTACCTGATTAATGATAATTATCTGTTCGTGGGTGATACTTTAAGTTTGATAAATGGTAAAATAGGAGTATTTGATCCATTTTTTAATATGGATACAAAAACACTTAAAAAATCCATTAAAAAAATTGCGACAATACCGAATGTAAAAATAATTTTTACCGCACATTATGGCTTTACCGAGCAACAGTTAACCCCCAAAATAGCTAAGGGTATTGCTGGCTCGTTGAATTAACAAATTCTTGGCAGTTGCGCCCCGGTGAGCATATGCACAATGCGATGCCCACCTGCATTTGTTTTCAGGGTAACTGTTCCTGGTGTCTCTTTGACGACTTCACCAATAACAGCCGCATGTTTACCTAAAGTATCTTTTTTCATGATATTCATAATTGCCTCAGTATCTTTTGTAGAAACAACCATAACAACTTTTCCTTCGTTAGCCACATATAGCGGATCAAAACCCAAAAGCTCAGATATACCCTTTACTTGCTCTTTGACCGGGATATCCGGTTCGTATAGCTTAATACCAAAGGTTCTTTTCTCTACACATTCACATAGTACCGAAGCCAGCCCTCCCCGAGTGGCGTCTCTCATAAATTTGATATCCGGGCAGACAACCAAAATCTTTTGGATCAAATGGTTCAAGGACGCACAATCTGACTTTATTTTTGTATCAAATTGAAAACCATGGCGCTGCATCATGACCGCTAATCCGTGTTCAGCGATGCTTCCATTAATAATAATTTTATCGCCAACTTTAATATTTTTACCGATAGCTATTTTACTGCTATTTTTATGTAGTATGCCAATTCCTGTCGTATTAATAAATAGTTTATCGCAACTTCCTTTTTCCACGACTTTGGTATCGCCTGTTACTATTTTTATCCCTGCATTTTTTGCTTCGGTTGCCATGGATTTAACAATTATTTCCAAGTCCTTTAAAGGAAATCCCTCTTCGATAATAAAACCACAACTAATGTACAAGGGAGTAGCGCCAACCACAGCCAAATCATTAACTGTTCCGCATACTGCCAGCTTGCCTATATTACCTCCCGGGAAAAAAACAGGATTAACCACATAGCTGTCCGTTGTCATGGCCAATTCTTTTTCAGGAACTTTTAATAAAGCTGAATCTGTAAGAATAGCTTGTTTGCCCGTGTTAAAATATTTCAGAAAAATATTTCTAATTAAATCTTGAGAAAGCAGCCCGCCGCTGCCATGGTCGAGCAGCACATAATTAATCATTTTTATCCTTATCTTTATCCTGCGCTCTTTCCACAAGAATCGTACATTCAGTGAGCAGAGCTGCCACAGCCCCAACAGCTGCGAGGGCTGGAGCAAGCATCGCACCTACTACACCCACAGTTAAAGGTAAAGTGATGATTATGTGCCCTTCCCGATCTTTAATTGTAATCTTGCGGATATTACCCTCATGGATCAATTCTTTAATCTTCTTAAGCAGCATATCACCGTTAATTTTATATTCTTCTTTATTTTGTTCGCTCATAAGCCACCTCCAGAAATTGGTCATATTGTAACACAATTATTATCTTCAGCTAATCAGTTTAAAAACATGTTTCAGGCAACAAACCATACTTATTGCCGATATATTTATATACTCGTGAAAAATATTATGAAATACAAAATCATCTCTTTTACAGGATCACCAAAACCACCTATAAAATATTTAGAAGATTTAGCAGATAAACATCCATTTCTAAAACCTTGTGTAGCTTATATTATGAAAAATCCTTTAGAAATTATGAGACGCAACAAAGATTATCACCAATTCTATCCTCATAAAATTATGGAAAAACTGATTTTTTTGTACAACGAAATAAAACTTTTACATAGGGACCAGAATATAGACGCAGATGAACGAATTCAGAAAGAATTAATGATAATCGGGGATCTGCGAAACTTATTTAAACAATATAACTTCTACCCGTATGAACATTCCTTTAGTGAAACAGCACCGGAGACCTGGGTTGCTTATTGTCATATTAATTGCGCTGTATTGAACCTTTCGGTTCACATAGTTACTAAAAACGCTTTTCTGAACATAAAGGAAGCCAGAGAATTGTTATTGGAAATTGCCAAAGTGTTAATGTTCGATCGTCAAACAAAAGCTCATTGCGTAAATCATAGTCTGGCGAGCGCTTTGTCTATTGTATATCCTCTTATGGACGATAATTTGAAAGAAAATTTCATGGCACGAATAAATAAAATTATGTCAATTAATTCATTAACAGAACACGAAAGTGTAATTTTCCTGCTATATTCAATAATAAAATTTTACGGTTACAAGACTGTATCTGCCAAACCGGATTCTTTATCTGAGGAAGAACAGGGATTATGTGATTCGCTTAAAAGAAAGTATGAATTAGACAAAGAAGCTGAAGGCGGTTCTTATCTGAATCCGGAAAGTTGTATGGGATTTTTACTAAACAATATTACTGATTTCCTGCGCATCGCTAAAAAAATATTCCAATAATTATTTTGAAATTTCTTTACTAGGCAATCGATATATAGATGTTATCAACAGGAGGTCATTATGAAAACAAAAATAATCGCTGAAAAATCCAAACAATTATTCAATCAATTATTGGAGATGAGTAAAGGATATAAATTCAATAAAAAACCGCAAGAACAGGCAGAATCGATAGGAACAGCTGTCAAATTGCTTAAGGCTAATAAATCTTTAAACCTTTATGATCTGGTTAAACAGCTCACAGATAAAGCGATTATAGAATATGACGTCAGGGGCTTTCTTGTAGATTTGATTGCTGCCCTATCAAACAAAAATCAATTTGAGGTTATAAATATTATTATTAACGAAAAGGAAAAACTGATCCGTTATCCTTATCTGGACAGGCACACAATCAATAAGAATTATGAATATATCAAAAACATGTCTATTCTAAAATTTAATACCACCTCACTTAAATATCTGTTGAGCGCGGACATTTTTACCAGAGAATGCCTACACGAATGGTTCCTGAAGACTTACAGCG
Organism: Candidatus Margulisiibacteriota bacterium; assembly: GCA_028715625.1. NCBI lineage: Bacteria > Bacillati > Candidatus Margulisiibacteriota > Candidatus Margulisiibacteriota bacterium. The sequence continues at coordinate 15,692 of JAQURL010000023.1, forward strand.
ATTATTCAATTCACAACAATCATTCCGGTCTGTTAGATACTTTTTTTACCAAAGCTATAAAAAGCGGAATTATGGATATAGCAACAATTTTTAATGAAGCTGTAAAAGAAACTGCCCCTGATTATCGAACCAAACAACTTATAGAAAATATTATTAATAACTATATTAAGGGTAAATACAAAGCAGAAGTTATTAATAACATATTTAAACATAAAAATTCCAAATTAAACAGGACGATTGCCGAGACTTTGAAAAATTTAAAACCTTCGGACATACTTAGTATTCTGCATAGTATGGTTAACGCGCCCGAAATTAAACCTGAAATAAAAAAACAAATGGTCCTCTTTTTCTTCGAACCGAATATGGGAAAGCTCAGCCTGCCAACTTCTCACGGTAAACTGATAGTGCTAAAAGATAATGAAGAGGTTTTTGACAAACACGGCGGTTGTCCATAAACTAAAAAAATGCAAAAATTTAAGATCATCGCTTATAATACTAACGTGGCTGGTCTGAAGAATATCGCTTTTGTTTTTATAAAACCTCATGCTGCCGCGAACAACGCTGCGCAGGAATTTATTGAACAGTCCCTTGCTAAAAAAGGTATTAATATCCTGAGCTCCGATACCATCTCGGGAAAAGAGATCAGACAGAAAAATATCATTGACCGGCATTATTCGGAGATATCTAAAAAATCCGCTGTAAAACCTGCTGATCTGGAAATATCGTCGGAAGTAAAAACAAAATTTGCTGATATCTTTCAAGCAAACTGGGATAAAGCCATTACTCAAAAGCAAATGATTAACGGGTTTGAATTCATGAAACTGCTTAATATTGACGCGAAACAGCTTAATGAGCTCTGGGAAAAAGCGGAACGTCATAAAATTGGAAGCGGCTTGTATGCTATTGAATATTTACACCGGGGACAAAAACTTTATGTGCTTAATGGTTTTTACCCGGCCATGCAGGCAAAATATACAAACGAAGACAGTCAGGTTAGATATTATATAGTCAGCTTTCCGCAAACCGGCTGGCAGGAGTTTCGTAAGCTCATCGGGAGCACCGACCCTCAAAAAGCTGACCTTAACTCTATCAGAGGATATTTTCAGCAGCATCAGGATGATTACGGTCTTATGGTTACCAACCAGGACAATGTGGTACATGCCAGCGCATCTGCTCTGGAAGCCATGCAGGAACTTATGATCTGGCAAAACATTCAACCGCAGGAACATCCGCTGGGCAATGCTTTGCTGGAAAACGGGTTAACTCAGGAAGACCTGGAATACTTTCAAACTAATCCGGTCATATCATATAAAGGAGAAAAAACCAATTTATGGAATATTCTTGAGGACAGGAACACAACTGATGCTCTGGATATTATATTGGAAGCATATAGCTATTATATGACCGATAAGATCGAAGCGGAACCCGCTGTTTACACCAAAAAATTTCTGGGCTTTACAGAAAAATTGCAGACGGAAATTGTTGGCCTGCTCTTTGAAAAATTCGGCAATCAATCTGTAGCTGCACTGTTTAAAGAAATTGCCCTTATACATGTGCAAAATCCTCTGATTAACGAAGAAGTTCTGCTTGCGTCCAAATCTCCAAGACGGCAATATCTGCTGGAACAAATGGGTGTAAAATTTATTTCTCTGGAATCTTCTTCCAGCGAACATAAACCCGCGGTTTGCACAAATTTTAATAATATTACCAAAACCGTTGCCGCGATGAAATTGCTCCCCTTTTTAAAAAACAAAGATTTAAAACAGCAAATAATCTTAACATCTGACACTCTTTTATACCTGCATGATAAATCTGTTGTAGGTAAAGCCGAAGGAAAAACCAAAGCAGAGCAGTTAAAAGCAGCTGAAAAAATTTTATATTCGCTGATGGGCAAAGAACACAGGGTATGTTCAAGCGTAGTAGTCTTTGACGCCTCAAAAATGGCAATGTACATCAGTTCTGTTCAAACCAGAATTATTTATAAAAAATTAGATTCCTCCACCGATGAGTTGTTAAAAAAATATATCAGTCTGGCACTGGATGATGAGCTTAAAAACCGCGGACCGCTGGGCAAGGCAGGAGCATATGGCTTGCAGGAACCTGAGATTCTTCAGCTTATGGAAAAAGTTATCGGAGATCCCTTCACTGTTATTGGCCTGCCTGTCAGAAAAACCGAAACAATGTTAAAAAAATGCGGAATAAAGCTCAAGGAAATAAAACCTGCTGATCTTTATCAGTCTATCTGGGGTATTTGGGATAAGCAAAAATACTATACGTTGAATGACCGCCAGGTAAATCTGCTGGATTTGGCCTTCAAAATTATTGAATAAAAAACGTTTTTTTCACGATAAATTTATATGCCCGCAAAAATTATTTCTTTAAATAATTCTATTAAACCGATTAACTCTGCAGAACTGGGTATTTCCACTGAAGACCTGCCTAACCTTGATAAACCGATTAAGCTGACGGCTGGCAAAATGCTGGGGCAGAGGAAAATCAATTTACTCAAAAAAGATTATCCTGATTTATACAATATTTTGTTTGATGTGGAAAACGCAACCAAACTGTTGAAGATCGCTTCTCAATTAAGAATGAAATTTGATTTTGACAAATACAGACCACAGGGCTGGCAAGACCCGCTGGAATACGCCGTTGCAAACAGTTTATACCTGCATCTGGGTGCTGATATTTATATTACTCCGGTAACCGAGTCCTATCGCCGCCACACTTTATTTGTAATGAACGCTGCCAAACAAATCAGCTTTGCGCTGGAAATAAAAATCCCCGGCGAACTGGACGACCGAAGAAATATTTCTCACAAAAATTTTGAAATCGCTGAAAAAATAACGGGTGACCCTGCTACTCAGATAGTCAAACCTTTATTTTTTGAAGCTCTGCCAAAAGGACAATATAGTCTGTACAAACAAACATTTAATTATAACTGGAACGAACCGCTGGGAATTATGGGCTACGAATATGTTCAGGGCAGACGACTGTATAATCTGGGAGAAGTCGGCCTGAAGAGCTTGTTCCTCAGCATTGCCAGCAGTTATAAAAATATAAAAAAATTTTATGACGATCTGGCTGAACAGGCAGTAAAAATTATCCAAAATATCCATCAGGCCGGTTTTATCTGTCAGAATAACGAAGGCACGGACCTGCATACGGAAAACTTTAAAATATTTATAGAAAATGGAAAAGCCAGGCTTTTCTTTGTTTCAGATACAGGAGCCTTTCATGAACCGCCGCTATTCAGCCCTGAGACTTATTTCGGTCTGGATGTAAGGAATTTTGCGCTGTCTCTGCAGGTGTTAATACCTGACCTGGATATTAAAAAATTTGAAGAAAAATATAAAAAGACGTAATAAATCCTACCAGCCTTTTTAAATGTTTAGAAATTTTGAAACCGGGCATATATATAAATGAAACAAAGATAGTATAGGTGTATTTGGGGGTATGGGTTGGTCCGCTTGTCGGAAATCCGCTAAATGCCAGTGATTCTGGCGTTTTCCCAAAAAAATTAAACACCATACGCATTAAGAAACGGACTTTTTATATGCGTTTTGGGCTCAAATTACTGACAGTAATTTTCTTTACTGCATTTAGTTACGGTGAGATCATCGGCGGTTATGCAAGTGATTATCTGGACTATGGAGTTGGGGCCAGAGCCGCTGCCATGGGTAAAGCTGCCCGGACTATAATGAGCGATGCCACAGCCGGCTACTGGAACAGCGCCAGCCTGGCTAAAGTGAAGCAAAGCAGTATAACCTATATGAACATCTCTTTGCTTGATGATGTAAGCTACATACACGCAGGTATGGCATTTCCTTTAGGCAAATCACAAACAATCGCTATCAATTACATCGGCCTTAATGTTGCAGGCATTGAAATGCATAATGGCAATCAACCTTCAGCTACAGCCGATAAAATATTCAGTGCCGGAGCCGGATCGATAATGATGAGCTATGGCTGGGAGATCAATAAATCTTTCAGTGTAGGTTGTACAGGTAAGTACGGTTTTCGCAATATAGACCAGAGTAATGACAGCGTGCTCAGTTGTGATCTTGGTTTTCTTATGAATATCAACACTATTAAAGTAGGCGGTAATATAAGAAATCTGCTTTCCATAGTTGGCGGAGATACTTCCAATCAATATGAATTAGACCTGGATTTGGGAATAAGCGGTAAAATAACCGACAAACTGCTCCTGACCATCGACAGTGCCCGCTTGCTCAGAGGTACAGCCTACTATGCGGGACTGGAGTATTTATTTATTGAAAGTAATTCCTTAAACTGCTCACTGCGCGGAGGTATAAATTCATCAGAAATAAGCGCAGGTTTTGGGCTGCAAGTTTATTGTGTTTCTTTTGATTATGCCTGTATCATTAATAATATTGGTACGCAACATCAAGTAGCGTTCAGTTATGATCTGGGGGCTTTTTAATGAAGAAAAAACAGCTTATGCTTATACTACTATGCGGGTTTATCTTTGGCGGGCAAGCGCAGAATTTTAAATCCACAAATATTTCCGGACTGAACAGTTATAAAGGGGGTTCCAATACTTTCCAGGCCCAAACCAGATTTTCCGAAACCTTGTCAGACGTAAAGCAGGATAATAATTATTTGAACCTGGACCTGGCCAATGAAATACTTTTTAAATCAAAACATAACGAATTCCCTTCTGTAATAAATATAACAGTATCACCGTCGTACCTGATACTGGGGCAGGACCTGATCATGGATATTGAGCTCAGCGAAGCATTGCAGGACTGGGCATCGCTTGTTAAAGACTTAAATCCTGTAAAAAGCTGGGCAAGAAACAATCATATTTATGTCCAGTGCCGACCTCTGGACATCTTTGACGGCACAACCAACCTGCTTTTAACGCTTCTCGATTACGGGCAAAACCAGAAAATTTATTATTCGTCATTAAATATTATTGTGGATGACGGACTTAACCCCGTACCCTATGAACTTTTAGAAACCGGCATAGCAGATGAGGTACATACGGGCAGTCAAATTAACCAGGGTGTTGTATTCAATATGCAGGCCAGGCATAATGAATATGTTTTAAAAAATATAAAATTTTCCATAAATCCTGAATTTGATTTTACCCAGATTAATAATATCGCACTTTATACTGTGTCCGGCAACAATAACGAACTGCTGGGAAAGATTGAAATTCCGCAGGGATACGAATTCACTCTCAATGTAAAAAGCCAACAAATCATAGACCTTGTTCCAAAAAAATATATGCTCGGCTTTGATCTGGCCGACAGCACGGTTTCAGGTTCGTTAAAATTAACCATAACCTCCATTTTAACCCGAAAGCTTACTGGTAATATGTCTGAACATATCACCACTGCAAATATGTCCGGTAAAGAGTTGTCTGTAGTGCCAAAAAGCAAACCTATAATTACAGAATCGGAAGTTTATCCGTTTGTAGGGAAATCTCAGCAAATCGAGCCTGATGTGGTTTATCTGGACCCCTTGAAACAACAGTTAAAATTTCGTTATTCAGTAGTCAACGCGGATAGCGGCAAAACCGTGAGAGACTGGGAAGAAATAAACGTTAAGTCTCAGGCTTTATCCGAAACAAACGGACAGCAGAAATTGTATAGCCTGCCCACAAAATTACCGCTGGAGCATAATCAGCATTATCAGCTCATCTATGAACTGGTCGGTGTATCCACCAGCAAACGAATAAGCAGTAATATCTTTTTGGCGGACCTCACTCCACCCTTAAAGCCTTCATCTGTTTTGTTGCAGCCAATTGTAAATCAAAATTTGCAGCAGGTAGATAATAATCTGACACTGGATTTTATGTTCAACGCATCTTCAGCGCTGGACCCGGAAAGCGGACTCGCCAGCTACAGGATAATGATGAAATCCTCAAAAAATCCCTACTGGAAAAATATCTATGAAGATAATGTTATTACAGCAGAGGTGCAGACAGTTCCACTGTCCTTACCCAAAGATGATTCTTATACCTTTAAAGTAGCGCTGAAAAATAAAGCAGGTGACTGGGGAGATTTCAGCGAAGAATACTCCTTCAATAATACTCAGGCTGACGAACTGGTAAAAGTGCTTTTCAACGCTCCCAATCCTTTTGACAGCCGCAAGGAAAATACAACCATCTATTATACCCTTGGCAGTCAGGCTAGCGTGGAAATTGATATTTACAGCCTGTTCGGCTACTTCATAAAAAAATGGAATTTCACGGCCACTGAACTGGGGACAGCCGGAGATCATATTCTGGTCTGGGACGGAACCAATGTTAACGGAATGAAGGTGGCCAAGGGGGTTTATATTTTGATACTTAAAGCTACGGATAGCGCAGGCAAAACGCAAACCAAAAAATATAAGTTAGCGGTAGTCAGTTAAAGGAAATTATGAACACTATTTTACATAAAACTGCTTCTCATTCATTGGAAAATTGTTATTATTCTATTATGAAACGAATAATACTGCTTTTAACCTTTTCTCTGGCGTTTTCGCAGTCTATTATGGAAAGCGGCATTCTCAAGGATAACAGCGGACATCCGGTGACCGTCAATGTTTCCATGCAGTATAAAATTTACCGCAGCCCGGAATTAACAAAACCCTTATGGACTTCCGCTCTTCTGACTGTTAAACCTGATGAAGGAGTTTATTCCATCGTTCTTGGTGACAGCACAAACCCGCTGGATGAAAATATTTTTTCAGGGCCCGGAGATTATTATCTGGAACAAAGTATTAACGGTGAAACATTAAAACCCTTAAAACAAATATTTTATAATCCGCAGTCCATATTTGCGCTCAAGTCTAACACCGCTGATGTGTCGCTGAAGGCTCAGAACTCTGAGTTCAGTGCTCTGGCCAATACAGCAAATATCGCATTGTCAGCTTTAAGTGCTCAGATATCCAATACAGCCGACTTTGCTCTGCTGGCGCAATCTGTTTCCTGGATAAATATCACAGACAGGCCGGACATAGTTACAAAAGGAATGCTGGCTCAGGTACAAAGTACGGCTAATTACGCACTAAGAGCTCAGAGCTCGGAGCTTAGCGCTCTGGCTGGAACTGCTAATATAGCAATAACCGCAAATACTGCTCTATGGGCTCAGAGCTCAGGGTTCAGCGCTTTGTCCGGAACTTCTGACTATGCTTTACTCAGTAAAGAAACCGAACTGGCCAGAAAAGTGTACTGGAACAATGTCTATGATAAGCCTAACAGCCTGGTCTATAAAGACGATACAGAATATATTGCCCCAAAAGCTGCAGTCTCTTCCTCCTCTTACAAAGCTGATTTTGCTTTAACAGCCAATAAACTCGTCAGCATGAAAATTTCTCAATTTTCCAATGATAGCGCTTATCTGGCCCAGGAAAGCGACCCGCTGGTAAAATCCTACGCCAAAACAAAGGATGAAAACCAACTCAGCGTGAGTACAGCTAATTACGCGCTTAGGACTCAGAGTTCGGAGCTTAGTACTCTGGCTAATATGGCTCAAAACGCAAATTATGCAATAACCGCGAGCGCTCTGACCAGCATGAAAATTTCTCAATTTTCCAATGACAGCGGATTTATAACCAGCCAGGCGCTTAATAATTTGCAAACCCGGTCCTCAACAATGAATATAAGTCCAGGCACCGCCGCAAACATTTTTCTAAATATGAATGACCAAGTCATTCTGGCAAATACAGCAAACGGCCCTGTAAGTATCTTTCTCCCGGCTGCCGCAAATTTTACCGGCAAATTTTATACAATTAAAAAAATTGATTCAGGCAAAAACAAAGTAACAATCAGAACAAATGGTCTGGATAAAATTGACACAGACGACCTGTATTTCCTGTCCATTCAAAATGAATATGTAAATTTGATTAGCGATGGAGACGGGTGGCATATAATCGGAAACAATTGAAATTATTTAAATAACAGGAGGTGGTTTTTTAAAAATTAGTTTATAATTTTGTTTCGAAATATTGGAAAGGGGTTCACATGAAAAATATCTTTAAATACAAATTAATAATTATCACCCTGATAGCCTGCTCCCAGCTTTTTGCCCTCACCAGCAAAAGACCTGACGGGTCTTTACAAATGTATGTAGATACACCATTGGAAGGTCTGGTTATTTCCATTAACGGTTATATCGGGTTGGGCACTCTGTCACCACAGTCCAGACTGGATGTAATAGGTGACATAAAAGCATCCGGCAAAATTACTGCTGCTTCTCTTGTAGGTGACGGAGCTCTGCTGACCAATGTTTTCGCTGCCACAGCCAATAAACTTGCCAGCATGGCTATTTCTCAGTTTACTAATGACAGCGGCTATCTTACAACAGAATCCGATCCATCGGTCCAATCCTATGCTAAAACCAAAGCTGAGAATCAACTTTCAGTTGGCACAGCGAACGTCGCGCTCACTGCTCAGAGCTCAGGAATCAGTGTTTTGGCCAATTCAGCACTGACAGCAAATTATTCTGCAAACTCCGCATTACTGGGTAATAAAACTGAAGCGGCCCTTAATGTTAATAGTGCCTTAACTGCGACTACAGCCAATAAACTTGCCAGCATGGCTATTTCCCAATTTACCAATGACAGCAGCTATCTTATAGCCGAATCTGACCCATCTGTCCAATCCTATGCCAAAACCAAGGCTGAAAACCAGCTAAATGTTGCCACAGCCCTGACAGCTGTTACAGCTAATTATGCCGGCAATACAGCACTTCTTGGCGGCAAAACTGAGGCAGCTCTAAATGTCGCAACTGCAGTAACTGCTACTACCGCCAATTACGCAATCGCTGCAGGTTCAGCCATTAACGCGCAGAATGCTAATAATGCCTCATTATTAGGCGGCAAAACTGAAACTGCTCTGAACGTTAACAGTGCTCTGACATCAGCAACCGCAAATTATGCTTCTAACTCGGGTTTATTGAGTAATAAAACTGAATCAGCTTTAAACGTTAATAGCTCACTAACATCAACTACAGCCAACAAAGCTCTGGCCATGGATTCCTCAGGACTTACTGGTGCCGTAAATGTAAGTTCCACTGCACCTGCAGGCTCATTGGTGCTTACTTCTGCGGGAGCAACCGGTATAAAAACAGCAAACCCCAATAGCACTCTTGATGTTAACGGATCACTGTCTGTAGCTTTAAGCATCAAAACTTCCAGCTATACTCTCACCGGATCAGACAGCATAGTGCTGGCTAATGCCGGCAACGGGCAAATAACCATGACCCTGCCGACCGCAGCAGGTATAGACGGCAGATACTACACGATTAAGAAGATAGATACCGGCAAAAACAAAGTTGTCATTGCTACCAGCGCAGGACAATTGATAGACAAGGACAGCACCTATGTTTTAACCATGCAATATGAATATGTAACTCTGGTTAGTGATGGAAGCAACTGGGTGATCATAGGAAATAATTAAGATGAAAAACTCATCCCCAACCCTTCTCTTACAAAGAGAAGGGAGTATTTCTCTTACAAAACGATCCCCCTCTCTCTTTAAGAGAGGGGCCAGGGGTGAGTTCATCCTCATCCTTCTTATCATTACCACACTCTCCTTCCCGATAATGCGTAAATTACCGGATGGGAATGTAAAAATTTACTCCGATTCCGAAATTGGCGGGATCACCATCTCGCAGAATGATTTTGTCGGTATCGGCACAAATAATCCGCAGCACAAACTGGATATAATCGGCACTGTCAATGCTACAAATTTTGAAGGAAACGGATCAGGACTAACAAATATTACAACTGAAACTGCTAATCATCTGTCTAACAACAATATATCACAATTCGTCAACGATTCAGGGTATATAGACAATATTACTCTTATTCCCGGCCCAGCTCAAAATATCAACAACAATGATACGATCAGCGTAGGCAATTATAATTATAAAATCGTTAATGGAAACAATAACAATGTTAATTCTAACACTTATACTCCTATCCAGGATGGTCTCTATGACGGTCAGCTATTGATCATAGTGGGCGGGAATAATAATACTGTTAATATTAAAGATAGCGGCAATACGATGCTGAAAGGTATGGCTTCTATCAAGCTGGGGCAGACGTTAACGGTAATATGGGTACAACCTCTGGGTAAATGGGTGGAAACTAGTCGTTCTATCAACTGATATTTTAACCAAACTTTACGGCAGTAAACCCTTGCGCTTTATAGGCAAAGCGTTATACTACTATGCGAAACTAAAATTGACGCAAAAAGCGTATTTTAAACAAGTCTAAGGAGAATATAATGGAATGTCATGAGATCGCCGACCGCAGCGCTGTTAGCATAAAACCCAAACAACCTTTTGCTGATTGGCTTAACAAAATTTTTCCTGATGAAAAACAATTTACACTGAAAGAACTGTTATACAGTGTGAATAGTTCTGTTTACCTGATCCCGCCAGCTGATACTCCCGAAGAAGTTGAAGAATACCTGGCTGCGATATTTGATAGTATTTTCAGTAATGAACTCATTACCTGGGTCACAGTAGATTCATTATGGCCGCAAAACAGGACCTTTGAGCTCTTTAAATCCTGGTTCAGCTGGGATATTGCCCCTATTATTTTTGATTTGGCAGAGGAACATGTACATGATGAGGACTGTGATTGCGGCTCAGAACACTAATTTTTTAACAATCATTTTGACCTGCTGTCTATATTTATATATAATATAAAGTGGTGATGGAGTCCGCCTTCAACCGCCTTCATTAAATTATGAATGCTGATGACTCCTACTTATAGCTATGGTAGGAGTTGATAAAAAATGCAACCGGACATAATACCCTTAATTGTTATACTGCTTATTTTTGTTTCCAGTATTCTAGCCGCATATTTAAAATTATCTGTTGCCATCATTGAAATAATATTGGGCGCGGCTGCAGGAATTCTCGGGTTACGTCCGGAAGAATGGATGATTTTCCTGGCTACCTATGGCGGGATTCTCTTAACCTTTCTAGCCGGGACTGAAATCGATACCACCCTGCTGAAAAAAAATTTTAAAGTGTGTTTTATTATTGGATTCTTTTCCTTTATTATTCCCTTTATCGGCTGTTTTTCTTTTGCATATTTTTTCCTGCATTGGAATACCGCGTCCTCACTGATCACAGGGATTGCACTTTCGGAAACATCCCTGGCCGTTGTTTATTCTGTTCTAATTGAAATGGGGCTTTCCAACACCTATATAGGAAATATTTTAATGGCCACTACCTTTGTAACCAATATGTTTGTGGCCCTGAGCCTGAGCATAATATTTATCAAGCCGACATTATTTACTTTAATATTTTTTATAATAGCGGTTTTGGTAATTTTTCTGGCATACAAATATTCTGACAAACTGTTTAAAAATAAAATTATAAAAAACAAGGTAATCGAACCTGAAATAAAATATATTTTTTTGCTATTAATGATTTTTATATATTTTGCCAAACTTGGAGATTCACACGCAATTTTGCCGGCCTTTCTGCTGGGGCTGTTCATGTCCGGTCATTTTTCACGTACCAAAGATGAAAGAGTAGTAATGGTCAGACTGCGTACCGTAGCATATGCCTTTATTACTCCTCTTTTCTTTATAGTAGGAGGTTTGAGGATTTCATTGCCCATGATAATTTCCTCTTTTTCTCTTTTTGCTATTTTCTTTTTAATTAAAATAATAACAAAATTTGCCGGCGTGTATTATTTCGCGAAAAAATATATCCCTTCAGGCAATATGTATGTTACTCTGCTGATGAGCACTGGACTGACTTTTGGAACTATAGCCAGCATATTCGGTCTGCAATCCGGATTAATAGATCAGGCTCAATATTCAATACTTATAGGTGTAATGGTAACCAGCGCAATTATCCCTACTTTTATCGCGCAGCGCTGGTTCGCCCCAAAAGAGGAAGAAGATATGCTGGATATTCCTCAACCGGAAAATTAAGCGTAATGATAAACGCCTTTATATCCTTGTTTGGAAAAAACAATTTGCCATAGATGGATATTACGGGCCCGGAACGCTCCGGCGCAAGTGAGCAGATAATAACGCCACATACGATAAAAAGTATCGGAATAATGTTCCTTAAGTTTTGGCCAGTTCTTTTCAAAGTTCTTATCCCAGGCCATTAATGTCTGATCATAATATGCCCCAAAATTCTGCCAGTCTTCCATTACCAGGACTTTTTCGCTGGCTTTCGCTATCCATTGTATAGATGGCAACATGCCATTACGAAAAATATATTTTTCCAACCAGGGTTCGCCTCTGGTTTTGGAATCGTTACCGCCAATTGTATGCAATAGAAAAAGGCCATCATCCTTAAGCAGTCGGCGTACGATCTTCATATAGGTAGAGTAATTTTTGTATCCTACATGCTCGAACATACCTACGGAAACTATAGCATCAAATTGCCCTTCCAATTTCCGGTAGTCCTGAAGTTTGATCTCGACAGGCAAACCATTACAATTTTCACGGGCAAGCTGAGCCTGTTCTTTGGATATGGTTATCCCGACTACATTCACGTTATAATTTTCGGCCATATATTTAGCCAGTCCTCCCCAGCCGCATCCGATGTCCAGAACTTTCATCCCCGGTTGCAATTTAAGCTTGCGGCATATCAGCTCCAACTTGGCTTCCTGTGCCTTTTCCAGTGTCCTTGCATCCTTCCAGTAAGCACAACTATATATCATGCGCTTGTCCAGCATATTCTCAAACAGGTCATTACCCAGATCATAATGCAATTGTCCAACCTGAAAGGCACGTTTGCTGCTTTGATAATTCCATAAACGCCCCCAAAGCATATAAAGGGCTATATGGATGTTTTTGATCTGATTATTTATTCGATCCTTTAGAAAAAGATAAGTTAACTTATCCAGTTTCTGGCAGTCCCAAATTCCCTGGATATAAGATTCGCCCAGCCCTAAAGTGCCTCTGGACAAAGCAGTAACAAAATTTCGTTTATCATGGATTTGTATATCCCAGGGACGTTTACCGTCTATCTTTATATCCCGTGGGGCTAAAATTGTCTGTAATTCTTGTGTTCCGGTAGCCATTGCTCACCCCATTACATCTGCTAAATTTATCACTCTACGTAAAGATAGTCCAGCGTATCGGAATCCTCTGTGCAGGAAAATCTTTTTTTAAATACCGGAAAAAAAATTACATTATCAAATTTTGTTGCCGGATCCATAAAATGATAAATATTCCATTCCTTATCTTTGATAGAATTTTCAAGAATCTGTTCTGTCTTGACACCCTCTGTTAAAATCGCAACTTTTGTTCTCATAATATTCCCTCCTTTTTGTTACACTTTCATTTTTTTTATAAAAGTATAACTTCTGTACTTAATCTTGGTATAGGACGTGTTGCTATATATAATTGACTATTTTCTACCATGCCCAAGTATTACTTTGAGTTTTTAAAGATTAAATCAGGGAAAAAACTTTTCTGTTTTTTAGTTTGTCAAAATAGATTACATAGCCCAGGGCGATATCAAAATGCGCCTGCGCCCAGGTACGATGATAGTGGTATTTAGGTATTGGATTTTCTTTGGTATATGGACCTTTAGGAGGAATATCTTTTGCTGAAAATCCCGGACGAAAATCAAGAAAATTACTGGAAGGTGTAACATAACTGCCGTTAGCTAGCTTCTTTACAAGACCCTTGGGCAGTACTGAGTTTGTCCATGCCTGGGAGTAATCCGGACGATATTCCAGCGGAGCAATACCGACACCATCATAATATTTTTTCCACATACGAGTTAACATTTTTTTTGCAAGCATTGTCGTATGCGTTTTTTGATGTATCCATTTCTGGTTCCCTTCGTCCCAAAACATAAATGTCATGGCTAAAAGGGATACGCAAGCAACATCTGAATTATAACCAACAACCTTTGCGCTAAGGTTTAGTGTTTCAGGGGAGCCAGACCATTCCAGGGTTGACGGAACTAAAACATCTCTGTTAAAAAATGACATTTTAAGATTATTCTTAGCCCAGGGTATCCAGCGCGACAGGATAGCGTAAGCTGTTCTATCACCACTTTCATAATAATACTCGGCTACTCTTTCCATTAAAAAGAACTGCCAGCCGGCCCATACATTACTCGGGGGATCATTGTACATCGGAGCCTGGTTGTAGCGCATACCATAAAAAAACCCTCTGGGTTTATCATAATCATTAATAACACCTCCGCCAACTACACCTTCCTTGCTTTGTACCCAGGAAATTAATTCCAGTTGTCTTTCCAGAGATTTTCTCCAGGTATTTACTCCCAGACGATCCAGGTAATAAGCTGCCAGAGGATTTTGGTATCCGGAATGAGCTTCGTTGTAGCCAATCCTCCAGCTCCACTTCCTGTTATATCCATATCCAATGCCGCCACCCCAACCTGCTACCCAGGAAACCAGATAGTGAGCGCTATTTGCACCTTTCCCGCGCTTCCATCCTTCACCAATCTCATGGAAATATTTATCAAACAATGCGTAACGAATAAAATCTCCCATTTTTTTGGTTCGTTCGATGTAAGGTTTTATATCTATTTTTTGATTTTTTGCGAAAATGCTGGCCCAGTACATTGACTGCACTACCCTCATTTCGGCATCAGGAGCGCTTATGTATCTCCACTGGGGCTGACTGTCTGTAACGTATGTATCATTATACCCATATAAACCTCTGCCATGAATATCATAGCTGGGATGAGGAATAGATTTCCAGATAGACTCATTTCTGCCTCGTTCGAACAACTTTATTTTGACAGCTTTTGTAGTTCCCTTTTTAGCAAAACCGAACCAGTTGTCCGGGTCTAACATCCAGTGCATCAAATATGGATATCTGCCATATTTTTTAGTTAACTCTGTGTATAAGGGGTCAATACCTGGTTTTTTTGAATAGTCTATACGAGCCGGATACTTATGAATATCGTCAAAAAAGGGTACAAAGGCTGCGGGGTATCCCCAATTATATCTTTCTAAATTGGGCTGTTCTTTTTTGGTTGGAATATACTGGTCCTCAATTATTGCCCAGGTTTTATGGAAATCTTTCCAGTCACCTGTTAAACCGGCATGGATAGTATTCATCCAGAGTATACTGCTTATTCCTTCTGAAGTGGAGACGTGGCCATGGTCAACCGCCTCTACAATAAAAGGCTCCACACTATGATAAGGTAGCAGATTTTTGGCAAAATAGCCGTTTTTCGGATCGTAAATATCTTTGTAAAGTTCATTGTGAGCTTTACGAAAATTTATATTTGGTTCCCAGGCAATAAATAAAGCAATAGCTAATAAAATTAATAAAAAAATTATCAGACCTGCCCTCTTCTTCTTTTTCTTTTCCGTTATATTATGAGCTCGTAGTTTTATTCCATCTTTGAGAACAATTGTGCTTGGCGTTAAGATAATTTTTTTCTTTATCCTGGCAGGTGATATTGTAGTCCTTTTGGTTAAATGTTTTCTGGTTGCCATCTTTATTAATTCTCCATGATAATGATTTGTTAAGAAGTCTATGCTTTTTTGAACATAAAAAACAGGATGTTATTCTTTATACCGTTGACTATTATCTACTATTTAAAAATTTGCAGAGATTTGACAGTAAATCCCGGGTTTTCATTATATCCAGAGCGGGATACCAAAATCTATATCTTCAGGGTTCTGCTGCTGATTAAACCATTCCATGAATAATTCATATTCATCAATATCAGTTTGTTTGTTTTCATTAGTAAGTTTGTCATCAGGCGTAATTGCGAATTCCTGTTTTCTATTATTCTGATTATTATATTTCATAAATTTACTCCTTATCTGAAATACTATAATCAAAATAAGTACATGTACTAAGACTTTATTACTCTATTTTTCTGACTTTCTTCCTTAGATTATTTAATATTCGAAGCGCTTCTTCAGGGTTATTAGACTCGCTAATCGCCTGATAATCACTATATTGCAAACATGCGGGAGGCAAAATTCTAACATTATCAGGCTCATCTGTACGCAGCTCCATCTTTACTTTAATCAGTGGCCATTTATTAATAATCTCACCGCAATAGTCGTATACCTTGAAACCGCTTCTCGCGTAACGCTGTACAACCCAATCATTTTTCGGGCTGGCAGAAGTTTCCAGTATAATACGTTTTATTCCTTGTTGTTTGGCCCTTTGTTTGAGTTTAATAAGCATCTTCTTGAAAAGCCCCATACCCTGATAATCATTATCCACGGCTGTTTTGGAAACATAGATGACCGGCTCCCCATTTTCCGTTTTCTGATAAGCCAGCATCATTCCGGCGATTATCCCTTGTGCCTGAGCAATTTGCGAAAATTCCCATTTGCCGGTTTCTTCTCTTAAATAATAGGACCTTCTTGCTTTCTCCTGACCTTGAGGCTGGGGTATTAACTTATCAAGTTCCATGATTCTGGAACCTGTAAGGGGGGATTCCATCATACTTTTTGTCAAAGGTGCAACAAATAAGAAATCATCAGATCCCGTAAACAGATCTTGCAGGATTGAAGCAATGATCCGGCCCAGTTTGTCCAGGTTTTCCCTGTGTTCCAATCCCACCGCAATACGTAATGTATGCATGTACCAGTCCATTCGTGTATTGACAAAACCCCAACTGGTTCCATCAGCGATATGGATTCCTTGTGCCGAGGCTTCCTCAAATATACGACGTTTAATCTCGTCGAAAACCTGGCCGGCTATGTATCTGTCTGTCGGTTCTTCCATAATTTCAAAATATGAATGTATGCAAGAGTCAGGGTCATAATGAAACGCAAAAGATACTTTATGGACTATATTCATATCCTTGGGATCCTTAATGTTTAGGAATCTTTGTCCTGTGCTTTGATCTTGATAATTGAAACGCTTTGATTTATACGGGTCTTTGACCAAAAATTCCCCCAATTGTTCTGTAAGGACTTTGTTAAGTTCAATAGTATTACGTTGTCTTTTACGGACCATAAAATCCAGATACCTTTTTTGAGAAGATTGATTCTCCTCTAACCGTTGGAAATAAGTGTTGATAAGCATTTGTTGCGACAAGGCATTCTGCCTTGTACCTTCCTCATTCAGCCGCGATCTGATTGACAAAAAAAGTCTGTGTGCTGTGTTCTGGTCCTCAGACTTGTCCGAACAGTGTATGCTTATAGCTCCTCCCTGTAATAAATCTAATCCCAGCTGATGTAATTTGGCATAACTGGGCGTAAAAAATAAAAATACATTATCCGGTATGCCGTTAGGGAAAAGTGTTTGAGCATTTATTCCGGCAAAATCCAGGGTATTATCCACCATCAAGTATACAGGATTTGTTATCCTCATGCTGTGTATATCCAGATATCTGCAAAAACTTAAAAGGTCAAAACTTTCTGTATGAAAAAAAGGAGAAATACTGTTGTCAAGACAAAGCAATTGTCCTGTGGGATGCCGGGAATTGTTTTTGAGAATTGTTTCAACCCAATCTTCAATCTGCTCCTTATTGATACCTGCCGGCACTGTGATCATTCTCTCCTGCATAGTGACTGGAATGTTCGGATAATGCGGGTTATGTTTGAATATATTCTCCAGAAGAAAGTCGATTTCCCAATAATGAGGTGTAGTATATACTTCACCCACAGATTCCAGTTCCATTACTGTAGCACGCGCTGCGGTCATTCCGGAATTTGTGGATATATACAGACTGTGCTCCAAAAGACCGATACGACGGTCCAGTTCGTCCACTGTAGTACCCTGTAACCTGTTAATTAACAACGATGAGTATTGTATAAGTGTACGCAACCGATAGTAACCTGAATGAAAAGTAAAAGACACATCCCGGACCAAAGGACTTTCTTGTGATTTTATATCCTCCAAAGTTTTTTCCAGTTGCTGTATCTCTTCCAAAGTTTTTTGTCGAATATATTCATCTGTTTCATTACCTGGTGGCAGTTCTTTTAAACGCTGGATTAAAGGTTTAATTGTATCTATTAATACTTGATAGGTTCGTTGAAACTCGGTGTAATCCTCATTATTCTTCACGCGCTGTCCGTTTGCAGGTAGATGCAGAAGCGTATCTTCAGTCTTTCTGGTAGTATTCAATATCTCCTTCAATCGACCTGTAATCGAATAATGTTCTACAACATCTCCTAATGTGGGACGATAGCCCATGGACGCTGAATCTTGCAGTAATTGATAACGTGTCTGATCACCATTAGTATCAAGGGTGCTGGAATTATCGTCATGAATAAAGGTAACTTTGCGCATTGTTGTCAAATTGCTACCAAAAGGGTCATAGGGTTCTTCAATTATTATCTGCGACTGGCTGCAGTATTTTAGTATGAGTTGCTTCAGGTTGTTCTTGTCCGAAGTTGGCAGTACTACGTCCGATCGCAGATAAACACTGCTTCTGATTGTATCCATCTTTAATATACTTTTAAACCGATCAATGAAATTACTAAATTCCTCCGTTGAACGCAGGTTAATCAAATTCATATTAGAACTGGCACCTGGCTTGTGTAATCCTGCCACAAGTTTGTCATCATAAGGAAATGGGCCGGAAATTTTCTTTGCGGAGGCCATAACAATATACCTCGCTGCCAATTCCTGGAATCCTTTAACTGATCCCGAACGGATCAGTACTACGTTACGATCATAGTCATCGCCAAACAAACTTGTATTGATTTCCGAGCGCAGGTATTTAACATGCCCGGGAAGATTGAGTACACCACCCTGAAATAAACTGGTGTACTTTGTGTGTGCGGGAGAACAATATTCCTGGTTCATTAAGGCCAGTTCAGACCAGTCTTTTAGAGTTTCCAGTTCGGAATTTTCATGATATTGTAAAAGATCGATGCGTCCCAAAAGATAGCTGATAATCTTATGATTAAATTCGTTCAGCGATGTACCCGCCAATAAAACAGACATCCCATTATTCATCGCGCGCAAGATCGCTGCATTTCTTGTTTGTTCGTTATTTGTTACCTTAACAGATATCAGTTTTGTCTGCACAATATCCCCCCGGATAAACCATATAATTTATAAAAACTCTGATTTTGCCCAATTATTTCCCTCTGCTAATTTATCGTAAAAATTTTTTATAAATCCCACTAATTAAAGTCAAATCCACTGCAATTTATGGCAAAAAAACCGATAAATTATTATGAGGGATAAAATTAAAAAATCCTGCCTAAAAAATAAACTTATTGCGCTTACCCGGGTAACTCACTATGTAAGTGTCGAACCTATAATTGAAAAACACCTGCACAACACCCGGCATGTTTTAAATACCCTGAAACAATATTTCTTTGATCTTACCGGACAAGAGCAAAGTAAAATAATCTACGAATCCGATGTTATTTTTAACCTCAAAGAATACGGTTACTGGAAAAAACTTCCCTGGTCATCTCAGCGTAAAATGTCTGATTTCAGGATTGTTTTTACAAAAATTGAAGAAAACATGCTCAGTCTGAGTTTGAAAAACAGGCATTACCTATATAATAATCTGGGACATCTGCTGGTAAATGCTGCTGATTCTTTTTCCAGAGCGGCTTTTGAAGACAAATATAAAGAACAATACCCGGGTATTAAAATCATAGTTTTGAATAACGGACAACTGGCTGTTTTAGACAATGGTTTCGGTAGAACCTTTGAAAAACATTATATAGGTCATGCTCTGGCCTTACCTTTAAGAAGAATAACAACCATATTCAACCGCTATCAACCCTTCTTTTTTGGCGGTGTCTGCGAAGGTCTGGACATTACCGGGGCCAAACTTTACACGTTTGGATCAGGAGCAGTTGCCACGCTGGGCTTTAAAAATGTGCCTGCTGATCTGAACCCTGCACAAATATCCAGAGAACATATCCAAAGAACCGAGAGATTGATATTCAAGCTGGTAATAGCTACAGCAGCTTTGTCGGGAAGCTGCGCGGGATTGCTGGCATATATATTCGGATAACCTCTTGATTTGACTGTTCGCTTGTTTTAGAACACAATAGCATACGGTGATTTATGACTGAATATATTGATTTGGCAGTCTATGGTTTTGATGACTATTTTTCAAAACAAATATCGGACGATAAAGAGCTATATGCCGTGCGAGTGGCTTCTCAGCATCATGATATATATCAGGTTTTAGGGAAATACGGCGAAATGCGGGCCCAGGTCTCCGGCCGCTTGATACATCTCGCCACGGCAGTGACTGATTATCCGGCAGTAGGTGATTGGGTGCTGGTTGATCGTGAAAACGACAACCATGGAGATGCTATAATTCATCGGGTACTATCGCGTCGCTCGATGTTTACACGTATTGCAGCCGGCACTGTTAATCAATCTCAAATTGTAGCGGCTAATATAGATGAATTGTTTATTTGTATGTCCCTGAATCAGGATTATAATCTGCGGCGTCTGGAACGATATTTATCCATCGCCTGGAACAGCGGGGCAAAGCCGATAGTAATCCTGACCAAATCTGATCTTTGCAATGACTTGCCGGACAAACTTAGGGAAGTGCAAAGTATTGCTTCTTCTGTTGATATTGTTGTCACCTCCTGTATCCATACGAATGGTATTCATGATCTGGCACCATACCTTACACCAAGGCACACCGTCGCTTTCATAGGATCATCAGGCGTCGGTAAATCCACGCTTATCAACCGGCTTTTGGGTAGTGATGTATTGCACACCATGAAAACCCGTAAAGATGACAAAGGACGCCATGCAACTACCCATCGCCAACTTCTGTTACTACCTAACGGGGTTATAGTAATAGATACACCTGGAATGCGCGAAATCCATTTGGACACAGCGGATATTGCCCAGGTCTTTACAGACATCGAAAACTTGGCTGCCGGTTGCAAATACCATGATTGTAATCATGGAACAGAACCCGGGTGTAAGGTGCGCGAGGCGCTGGAAACAGGTGAATTATCAACCCAACGGCTGGACAGCTACCTTAAGCTTCAGAAAGAATTAGGTTATCAGGGACTGAGTTCCAGACAAGTGGAAGAAAAAAAGATTCGCCATATGTTTGGTAGCAAAGGTCAGATGAAACAGGCAATGGATTATGTGAAACGCAAGAAGGACCTGTAGAAAATT
>JAQURL010000024.1 GCA_028715625.1 Candidatus Margulisiibacteriota bacterium
GTAAGATGGCTATGATCGGCGGCTATTCCAAAGTTAATCAGGATGTACCTCCCTTTATGCTGGTAGAGGGCAATCCGGCTATAATCAGAACATTAAACACTATCGGCATGGAGCGTAATAATGTGGGCAAGGATTCGGTATCCGCAGTCAAAAAGGCTTACCGGATACTGTTTCGTTCCAAAATGAACCTCAGCCAGGCTATAGAAAAAGTCCTGAGTGATGTAGAACAAACCCCGGAGGTTAGCTATCTTCTGGATTTTTTGAAGTCCGAAACGAAAAACGGGATTATGCGTACGGGCAAGGATCAGGCAGAAGATAACGAAGCTGAATGACCACTCTTCAGAAGTATAGGAATATTTTAATTATTACCGGCGAAGTTTCAGGAGACATGCAGGCCGGTTATATGTTAAAAGCCCTTAAACAAAGAGATCCGTCATTGAAAGTATATGCAGTAGGCAGTGACAATCTGCAGGCTGCCGGCGCTGAAATTGTCAAAGATTTAACCAAAAAATCAACAATAGGGTTTCTGGAAGCAATAAAACATGTACCATCACTTTTGCTGCTTAAAAACAAACTGGTCAAATTTCTGGACGAAAAAAAAATAGATTTACTAATCTGTGTTGATTATCAGGGGTTTAATATGATCATGGCCGCAGAAGCCAGGAAACGCAAGATACATGTGGTTTACTATATTCCACCACAGGAATGGGTCTGGGGCTCAGACAAAGGTATGCAGAAGGTAGTAAATATAGTTGATAAGGTGGTTACCATTTTTAAAGCTGAATTTGACTGTTATAAAAAGTTTACCAGTCAGGCGGGTTATTTTGGGCATCCTCTTGTTCAGGTAATTGAAAATTATTTTAAGGAAAATAAAAAAATAAAACCGGCTGGAACGTGCCAGGTTGCGGTTTTCCCCGGCTCTCGCAAGCAGGAGATTAAATATATTTTTCCCGAAATGATCAAGATCATGAGCTATATGGCTGAAATGGATAAAAACATCAAATTTGTCATCAATTTGCCTAATGCTCATTATCAGGAAGAAATCGAACAGGGTATTAAAGCAATAAAGCAGGACATTCCCGTTTTGATAGGTAAAAATTATCAGGTGCTCAAAGAAAGCAAGTTCGCGCTAATTACTTCCGGAACAATCTGTCTGGAAGCTTCCATAATCGGCATACCGCATGTTGTGTTGTATAAGTTCGGTAATCTGTCCTATAAAATAATCAGAAGAGTGCTGGCGAAGAAATTTAAGTTCAAGCATTATTCGCTGACTAATATTGTGGCGGGCAAGGAAGTTGTAAAAGAGTATTTGCAGCATATTAATGCTAAAGAAGTAGGAGATTTTATTCTGGATAATTTACAGGATAAGGATAAATTGGAAGTTATAAAAAATGAGCTGAAGAGTATTAAAGAAAAGTTGCAAATTGAAGGTAAAACTAATATATTAGAATCAATAGCGGAATACATTCTTGAACCAAATGGTTATTGTGCTCCGAGATAGGTGATTCAAGGTTATT
Source organism: Candidatus Margulisiibacteriota bacterium (assembly GCA_028715625.1). Classification (NCBI taxonomy): domain Bacteria; kingdom Bacillati; phylum Candidatus Margulisiibacteriota; species Candidatus Margulisiibacteriota bacterium. The sequence continues at coordinate 1,518 of JAQURL010000024.1, forward strand.
TTTGAAAAGGAGGAAGCTGTGCTGTGAATAATATCATTGTACAAAAGTACGGTGGAACGAGCGTAGGAACAACAGATAAAATAAAACGTGTGGCGGACCGCATTATATCTTTTAAAAATCAGGGTAAAAACATGGTAGTAATAGTCTCCGCTATGGGAGACACAACAGATGACCTGATTAAACTTGCAAAAGAGATTACCCCAAATCCATCAGCAAGAGAAATGGACGCTTTGATTTCTACGGGGGAATCGATTTCCGCGGCACTTCTGGCCATGGCTATTCATGCCAAGGGTGTTGACGCTATTTCCTTAACCGGAAGGCAGGCAGGTGTTTATACTGAAGACGCTTATAATAAAGCCCGGGTTCTGGATGTGAAGCCGGATAGGGTCCAGCAGGAATTAAATTCGGGCAAAATTGTAATTGTTACCGGTTTTCAGGGGGTAAACAGTCTGGATGATATTACCACTATCGGCCGGGGAGGCTCGGATACTTCAGCTGTGATTATTGCCGCGGCACTTAAAGCTGAACTTTGCGAGATTTATACTGATGTTGACGGCGTTTATACCACAAATCCCAATTTAATTAAAAACGCACGAAAATTAAAGACCATTTCTTATGATGAAATGCTGGAAATGGCCAGCCTCGGTGCTCAGGTGCTGCATCCAAGGTCTGTTGAGGGCGCCAAACACTACAAAATGGAACTGCATGTAAGATCAAGTTATAATTTTAATGAAGGAACAATAGTGAAGGAGGTTTCGCCAATGGAAATAAAGAACCCTGTTACAGGGATAGCTTATGATGATAATACTGCAAAAATAGCAATTCAGGGTTTGCCCGACAAACCCGGTGTTGCCGGTGGTTTTTTTACCTTGCTGGCAGATAACAAAGTTAATGTGGATATGATTATCCAGAGCAATCAGGTAGACCAGTATAATGATATTGCTTTTACAGTGTCTAAAGATGATTTTGATAAAACCATAGAACTTACCAAGCAATATGCAAAAAAGGTAAATGCATCCAAGGTGATATTTGATAATAATATTGCCAAAATTTCTATTATTGGAGTAGGCATGATCTCACAGCCGGGAGTTGCCGCCAGAATGTTTTCCATGCTTGGAGAAAACGGGATCAATATAGACTTGATTTCCACTTCCGAGATTAAAGTTTCCTGTATTATCAATAAAAAATACACGGAAAAAGCCGTACAGGTCCTACATGACGGCTTTCAGTTAGAAAAAGAATAAATTTTATTGCCGGCGTACATATTAGTTCTGATGTTGGCATATTTGCTGGGTTGTCTGCCAGGGCTGGATTACGCCTCAAAAAAAATAAATAAAAGCCGGAAGTTTATCCATTTTTCTTTGGATAACGGAGCCATGGTCAGCCAGTACCGTGAGTTTAAAGATTTCTGGCTATGCTTCGGATTTGAAGCTTTCAAATGGCTGATCTTTTTTTTCATTTTGAGTAAAATGGATTTTTTCCTTTTCTGTGTCTTTATTCTCGGCGTTGCGGTGCCTTTCTGGAATAAATTTAAACTGCGGAATTTGTCGGTTTACTTCCTTTTATATTTAATTTGGGCAAATTTCGTTTCGTCTGTGGTCCTTTTACTTCTTTATGCTTTATTTTTAATTATAACTAAATATCGTTATAGATACGTGAATTTATTGATAGTTACAACGGCAACGGTTTTATTTTGGGGAACACAAGTTGAAGCAATCTATTTACAGGAACTTCTGTTGTTTTTCTTTTTTCTGCTTGTGGATGTAATAGCAGGATATTTGAGCAACATCGGCAAGAAAGCAGAACCTGTTACAAAATAAGACAGATAGGGTATAATATGTCTGCTATTTTGAGTCGGGATGTGGCGCAGTCCGGTAGCGCACACGCTTGGGGTGCGTGGGGTCGTGGGTTCGAATCCCGCCATCCCGACCAATCAATAAAACCCTCCCAACAGCCCACCGGGTCCCAGCCAATTTTGGCGTCAAAACGGACTGTTCCCGATTTCAACCTGAAGTTCGAGCCGATATTTTTGAGAAAAGTTAAATATTCCGAATAATTTTCAGTAATAAGCAGTTTATGCCCGCCACAGCTGGTTTTTAAAATATCCCGCATAGGTTCGAGCCAGGGAGAAGCCTCTTTCTGAAACATCTTGAGTTTTTCTGTAATCCCCACCTTTTGGTTGATGAATTCTTTTTTCTTTTTGAGATAACTTTGTTTATCCAGACTTCCATCTAGATGCAAATCAAGCAGTCTCTCAATTTTTAGATCAATTTCTTTTTTCTGATTCAGCAGAACATGAATAATGGATTGATTCTCCTTTGTTTCATTAAGTTGTTCCTTATCACAATGAATCAGCATTTTTTCAATCCAATCTTCACTAATGGAATATTGAACGATTATTTTTTTTAACTGTCCGGCTAACTCCTCCTCACGTAAATACTTTTCAGAACATGGCCCACGCTTACGGGTACAGCGATAGTAATGATGGCCTTTTTGTTTTTCAGCGGTAATCGCCGCTCCGCAATTTTCACATGTCATAAAACCGATGAACGGGAATTCATGTCTGCGTTTTCGCTTTTTTTTACCCCGCAGACGCATAACCGATTGAACCTGATCAAAAACAGCTTTGGAAATAATAGGCTCATGAATCCCTTCAAACCATTCACCGTTCCATTGAAAAGAACCGTAATAAATGGGGTTCATGAGCAGATGTTGAATATTTGATGTATGATAGGCTGTTCCTGCTCTATTAAGGAATCCTTCTTTTGTTAAGATACGGTTTATTTCAAAAAACGTATAATCACCGGTAGAATATAATTCATACGCTCTTTTTATATAAGGTGCTTTATCAGGGTCAGGTTCAATACCTTTTGTTTTATAATTATGAATATATCCGATAGGGGCAAAGGTAGGCCATAGTCCACGCTTACATTTTATTCTATTACCTCTTCTAATATTTTCACTTAAATTATCTACATAATATTTGCTCTGCCCGAAAGCCAGATTAAGCATAAATTTGCCCTGTGGAGTAGATTCAAACCAAAAGGTGGGGAATTTTAAGTCTTTGATAATTCCTGTATCGAGCAAATAAATAATTTTCCCGCCATCCACAGAGTTGCGAGCCAAACGATCAGGGTGCCAGGCCAGTATTCCTTCTGCTTCTCCCTGTTCGAACCGTAACAACAGTTCATTAAAAACGGACCTTCCGGGTTCTTTGGCAGTTTTGGCCTCGCAGAGCGAGGCGACGATTTCCAATTTTTCTCTGGCGGCAAATTCTTTTAATTCGCTCATTTGAGCTTCGATAGACATAACCTGTTTATCATCTGTATCAGTTGATTTACGGCAATAAATAATATATCTCATCAGTAATACACCTCCTTAAAAATAAATGCGCAAAATTTTGCTTTTGGCTGCGCTGCAAGCGCAATCGGAACAGTCCGGCCAAAATTGGCTGGGACCCGGTGGGCTGTTGGGAGGGTTTTATTGATTGGTCGACTTTGTTCGAAAAAATTCGAACCGCCCTGAAGGGGCGCGGCTGGGACACTCCGCCGGGCAGCCGCGCCCTCTGAATTCGGTTAAGCAAAACTGCCAAAGAACCCCTCAAAAATATCGGCTCGAACTTCAGGTTGACCAAAAGCAAAATTTTGCGCATTTCGACTTGCAAGTTATGCCTCACTTTGATAGCATTATATTGAAATAGTTAATAGCAATACTATGCTATCAAAGTTTTGATATTATGGCAACGTCTATAGGGAACAACATAAAAAGATTGCGAACAAAAATTAATCTAACACAAGATGAGTTAGCTAGAAAGGCTGATGTTAAATATACTACGTTAACAAAAATTGAGAGTGGTATTGTTAAGCGACCGAGTGTTCAGATAATCGCTCAGATTGCTAAGTCTCTGAGTGTAAGTATAGAAGATATTTTGAAAGATTAGTTTTAGAAGTTGGGCTTATCTTCCAATGAAGTTAAGCATATAATTTAAGTATTAGTTTATTAACGATTTTGTACGCTCAATGTAAAGGAAAACATAATGGCCATATTTACACCTCGCGGGCTAAAAATCAGACTACCAGTTAATGAAGTATTCGCTCTGATATCACGGCTATATCCAAAGGTTAATGCTTTTGAAGTCTTAAAGACAACAGAAGGGATGGAGTCAATCCCTTCGCTTATTACGTATATAATAGGTTTAATTTGTTTCTATTTAAGGTTGTCTATAATTGAAATTGGATTTTATGTTTTCTTTGCGTCAATTATAGGTTTTTTATTAACGCCTGTAATTTATAAAATTTCTGGTTTAGTTCGTTTGGGGACAGTCTATAGTTACATCTCAGGATTTGGCCTTCTACTGTTTACTATTATTGTGTCTGGTTTCATTACAGTTGGGTGGCAAGGTTTAGCTGTTTTTTTTCTAGCGAAATTCCTTTCGGAAATTATAGAAATGGCATCAGAGGGTATACAGACAAAATTATCGAACTCAAAAAATAATCGAATACTTACTGGGTCTGAAATAAGTTTTTTCAACGCATATAGATTACACGCTATTAGGTTGGGAGTAACGACGGATACTTATGTGTCAAAGGATGAGCTTATAAAAGAAAGTTGGTTGCCTGTTTATGAGGATTTAGTGAAAAAATGGCCAAAAATTGTAGAAAGATTTACGAATGATGAGGATTATGAAAACAATGATGGGGAAAACATATTATCCTTGGAGATTATTAAACAACGCTGGAAAGAAGTTATAATGTATCTTAAGGTTAATAAACATATGGGAATTGCAGTAATATTAATCGAAGTAATCCCAATTAAATATCAAAAGAATGTTATTACTGTTACTTTTAAACCCAACTTAAATTATTATTATGAACTAATTTGTGATAAGAAAAATAAAGAAATAATAGACATAACAATCAAGAAAATATTTGGAGATGAAATTACTATTGAGTTTACAAATAATAGGAATAGTAGTCATGTAGATTATAGAGATCAGATAAAGAAGTTGGGGTGGATTGTTCATGATGGATTAGTTTCATATATTTCTGTGCATGATAAAATTTTTCATGAAGCAGCAACCTTTAAAAGTTTTATAAAAAATATTATCGGAATAAACATTAAATGGGATAAGTTGTTAGAAGAGGCAAAAAAATTAATCCCTCTATGGAATTCTATCCAATATAAGATTGAAGAGTTTAAAACATCAAATTATTCATGTTTAACAATTGATGAAAAATACTATATTGATATACTTTCACGATATGTTAAAGCTTTAAGGAAAACCGTTGCATATTTAATTAAAAGACAACGCCTTGCGGAACGAGTACGTAAAGGCAATTTAGCTTCGGCAACATGGAGAAATTTTAGCATAAAAGAAAAGGAATATAAGACCACGATAGAAGAATACCTTAAAATTGGTCAAGAACTTAAAGATGCTGCAGATATTATATATTGATCAAATCTTTTTTGAAGGGTTAAACAGGAAATACGTCCAGTATATTAAACTATTATTTTGCGAATTTTATAAATATGACACGAACAAAATTTAATCAAAATAAAAGCGAGCAATGGACACCTTTTGAGGCATATCAGTCGGTGCCTGTTATTTCAAGAAAATCAACGCTATACGTATTTGGTGCTGGTTCATCTAAAGACTGGGGGTCTCCTTTGGGAAATGAATTTTTTTCAAAGGCTAAAAGTATCAGTGACGGGGATGGGAAAAATACAACGTCACGACATGTAAAAGAAGCATATACCAATGTTATCAATATTTTGGCGACTTCAGGTATTGATTATAATAATGTAAATTTTGAGGAGTTATTAACTACATGTGACATAATTCTTGCCGAGAAACCGGATGACAAAAACATAGGAACACTTCGGTTTAATCTTATTAAAATGATTTTTGGTGTCTTAACTAAGTGTTTTGGAGAAGCTACCCTAGGAACTGGGGATTCTAAATTTATAGAAGAGAATCCAGTAAATTTTAGAAATTTTTATCAGCTTTTTATAAAAAATATTATTGAAACAGAAAACCCGATATTTATTAACCTTAATTATGATATTTTGTTGGACAGTGCTGTTTTAGAAGCATACGAACCACCAATATATGAAAGAATAAGTACCAAAAGATATATTAGATATCTTTTGCCGCAAATGAAGAAACCTGGTTATTTTGATATTAATAAAACTACTATCAACCCTTCCGGACATAAAATGTATAAACCTCACGGAACAGTTAACCTGCTCTTATGCAACAAGTGTAATAAATTTATATATAGTAAAGATTCATTCATTACCATAATTGATAATAATAGAGATAGCGCTGTATGTCCTTTTTGTAACGAAAAACTTTCTTATGATAACTTGTCAATTATTCCACCCAATTATAATAAAAATATTCAAAAACAGAATTATGTGAAGGAGTTAATTGAAGATATAAGTTTAGCTGACGAAATAAACATAATTGGTTATTCTTTCCCTCCATATGACCAGGATTTTAGAAATATTTTTCTCAAAGGATTGTGCAGGAACAAAAAATTATGTTCTATTAATATTATTGATAAAGACGAGGATGAAGCAAAAGTTTTCTTAAAATATAATTTTTTACAACTATCAGGACAAAAAATAAATTTAAAATCTATTAATGGATTCCTTTGCTTTCTACAGCAGGAGGTAAAAAATGGAAAATAAAATAATCCTCTATCAAAACGAACAAGGAAAAGTTTCTGTGAATGTTACTTATCGTAACGAGAGTTTTTGGCTTACTCAAAAAGCTATGGCTGATTTGTTTGGTGTTGAAGTGCCAGCCATTAACAAACATCTGGCGAATATTTATGAAAGTGGTGAACTTAACCAGGACACAACTATTTCCATTTTGGAAACAGTTCAAAAAGAAGGCAACAGAGCTGTAAAGCGGCAAATAGAATTCTACAACCTTGATGCTATTATTGCGGTGGGTTACCGTGTCAATTCTAAGCAAGCGACTCAATTCCGGATTTGGGCAACCAATACACTGAAAGAGTATATTATCAAAGGATTTTTACTCAATGATGAAATGTTGCAAAATGGCAGGCCCTTCGGGCAGGATTATTTTGATGAACTGCTTGAACGGATTAGAGAAATCCGGGCCAGTGAACGCAGAACATATCAGAAGTTAGCCGATATATTTGAGCAATGCAGTGCTGATTACTCACCACAAGCTGAAGAAACAAAATTATTTTATGCTATGGTGCAAAATAAACTTCATTTTGCGATAACTGGACAAACAGCAGCTGAAATTATACATAATAGAGCAGACCATACAAAAACAAATATGGGATTGACCACCTGGAAAAAATCACCTCATGGGAAAATATTAAAAAGTGATATTAACATAGCTAAAAATTATTTAACTGAAAAAGAAATTGGCGACTTGAATCTTTTGGTTAACGCTTATCTTGATTTGGCTGAATTTCAAGCTAGACGTAAAACAACCATGAACATGAAGGACTGGCTTGAGCGCACTAATAAATTTTTAGAATCTAATAGCTTGGATGTTTTACCTGATGCTGGCAAAGTATCGCATGAACAAGCACTTGAAAAAGCTGAGATTGAATATAATTCTTTTCGTATTGATCAGGACAAAAAATATATTTCCGAATTCGACAAACATATCAAAAAATTAAAAAAATCAAAGGATGAACCAATAGACTTATAAAAGGAATTTGCCGCCAGAATTGCGCGAAGCACATTGTGCACTGAGCCTGCTAAACATACAGGCAGGGGCTCACAAAATCTGGGAAATCGTCCTTTTCCGAATTCAGAGGGCGCGGCTGCCCGGCGGAGTGTCCCAGCCGCGCCCCTTCAGGGCGGTTCGAATTTTTTCGAACAAAGTCGACCATTCGATGAATGCCTAACTGAACGTCCTTGAGGGGGGACAACAAGTTGTCCCCCCTTCAACGCCATGCACCGCAAGGGCGCATGGCTGCTCCCCCGAAGAAAACTGAGTGTTGAAAACTGTACGTGAATTATGTTTATTTCAATAATAAATTATTTTTCAGGATTTGAAAGTCGAGGGGATTTATTTATTATTTTCTATTGTTATTCCATCCAATTTAATAACTGTTTCTTGTGGATTTGGTGTAAGTATAAGTGTTTCCATTTTTTTTGGCTCTTCAAGTGTCATCCTAGGAATAGGCCCAACTCCAACTTCGGGATTTAAAGCATCTGGTAGAGTTGTCGGTGGTGGTAAACCATCCAATTTTTTTAAAGCTTCATTCGCTTGCCCAATTGCACCTGCTGCTTGGGCAGCAATAGCTGCTTTTTGTAATGCATCCATACCTTTAATTACAGCACCGGCTTGAGCCATAATTATTGGTGAGTTTACAGTTTCCATAAAATTTTTCTCAACAACTACTTTGGATTTTAAGATATTTATTTCTTCCCCTGGTGTTTTATTACCTAAAGTTTTATTAACCCATGCTACAGAGTTTTTGTTATAATAGTTTATCGATGTCATAAAAAGGACCTCCTGAAATTTTTTAAATATATCGGAGAAACTTTTTATTAATCCCAAAATTTATGAATTGTGAAACAAGAAATTTCTACCAAGCTTCGTATCGGCGTCGTTCTCTGTAGGCCCTGTCCAGGCTGGCATAGGAAGTATAGTTCTTGTCCAGGTCGTCACGGGAGATTTGTATCAGATTTTTGGTGTCCAGTTGCAGACAACTGGCAGTGTCTTTGTTAATCCAGCTGCCGAACATAATCTTTACTTTGGTTTCCTGGTGAAAAAGTTTCATGCCGTTTTTGTAGGTTTTTTTTCGTTCTGCTTTTTTTTCTGCCATAATAGTTAACCCCGTAATATTAGTATAAGACCGAAGGCTTGTTGAGGACAAGAAAAAATTATTCGAAGCTGTTTAAAATAGAATGTACTTTGGATTTATTATGGTCCTTTTGCACAAACCCGGACTCATCGCCGGGCAAGGAGAGCATATTGCTGTTAAAAATATTTCTTAAAGATAAAAGAAGTACCAGCGTGAAGTAAATGAGCACGGAAACAGCGACCAGCTTTAAAAATTTCAGCAGATATAACCCGGTCGCCTTAAAAAATTTTCTGGGATTAAAGTATTTTGCCCTGATGCTGACAGGGACTAAAAAAAGATAACGTAATTTAATATGCCATCTGCTAATGGTGTGATTAAATTTTAAGAGCATTGGATTTTGCATTTTTTACCCCACTTACAATTCCAATATATACCCGAAAATATTATATTTAAACATGTTAAGAATATATTGGAAAAGATTTCCCGGTTGATTTCTTTATAAATGAAAGCAAATTTGTTAATGTATTAACAGGGAAAATCAATATGCGGATTAAATCAGCTTTATGTGTATTACTATTATTTTTCAGTTTTTGTTTTTCTTATGACAGACCGGTAGATTATTACAGGACCATAACCGTTACAGATTTTTTTGAGATTATTTCGCTTTATAAAAGTTATCTGGACCAGTCCAACACCAATGTACTTTATGGAACAGGCCTTTCTTTATCCGCGCTAGGACTTAGCCAGGGGTCAAATGATGTGCTGATCTCGGGTCTCACATATTTGGGAAATGGTTTGCTTAACCAGTTTAATATTTCCAGAAGTCCCTATAGTCAGAAGCTTGAGCAATATCGCAGGGAAGTAGTTAAGACCACTTCCCGGCAGGAAGTTGAACAGCTTTGCACCAAAGCCATGAAAGAGCTGATCGAGGATGAAAGGTTTAATAATCAGTTAACTGGCGGCCTGACTTTTTTTAACGGAGCCTTGTTTTTGACTAATCCAAACGGGAAAGGGTTGTATGTGGGAGCGCTGATGATGCTTTTCGGCGCCTATCTGGCTTTTATGGAAAAGGGCCCACTGGAAAGAATGGTGTCTGATTATGAGATTTTAGATGAAAGGAAAGTAAGTTTTAACATGGATCAAATTCAACTGCCAGGAGTAGCGTCACCAGGAATTCAGGAGAATAATTAGCTTGCCAGCCCATATTTATCGATGAGTGCCAGGCGTTTTTCTTCTTGTTTTAAAAGAAATTGTTTGATTTTTTCAAGCGTCAAATTTTTTTCATTAAAATAATCAGCTTTGTTTTCCCTGAACCCCAGTGTCATAATTTTACCAATGTGATTTAATAATAATTTATCGTCAAATTTTTTTAACAAAAGGCGTAACCCAAAAGCTATCATTTCTGAACCGACTCCGATATATCTGGGGATGTTTCCGTTTTTAATTCTATTCCAGGGAGAAATTTCTTTACTGCATACATTGCGAATGTGTAAATTTATATATCCTTCCAGTTGATTGTGGCCTGACAGAGCAACATATAAATTTTCAAGGGATTTATTGTCATTATAAGTTAGAAAATAGCGATATCTATTGATATCCCATATATGTTTGGGTTGAATAATCCCAAAACCAAACCAGGATTTAAAACTGTCTGCTAATGCATGCTGGGTGTTGCTTCCAAGATGCGTAACCTTAACCAGCTTCAAGTTTATCATTACAGGAACGTCGGTGGAATTATCCAGAACAGTTATAAAGGAATTACCATTAATTGAAATAATTTTAAACACATAAATATATCGGAAGGCTGGGAATTAAAAATCGATTTTTAAAGAAAACCTGTCCAGCGAATCTTTGTTGAAGGTTTTTCCGGGCAAAGGACCATCTTCCTGGTGGGTTGCCATAAACTGCATGAACCAGAGCTTGAAACTGGTAGATAAACCAACGGTTTCGGAATAAGAATTCTGATAGTGGCCGAAACCTACCTCAACCTGTCCCAGCCAGGGAATATTAACCATTTTATATTGCAGGTTCATGATATAAGCCGTTTTAGTTTCATCTTGAGGTTTAGCTATTTCCAGGTCCAGCAGAAGACTTTCATTGTGCAGTATAGATGTCAAATGCAGGATTTGGTCTTTATTTGTATTATTATTGGCGTCATCTGTAAAAAAGAGATTCTCCATGCTTATTCCCAGATTCCACCACTGTAACCAATCATAAGAAAACCCCAGGTTTACTGCAAAATTTGTTCCGGATTTCTGAAAAACAGCTGGTCTTTGTGAAAGCAGTTCGTCAAAGCCGGTATCGTAATTACCGATGTTTCGATTATTATTTAAGAAGCTATAACTGGAATTGGTTTGCAGTGTACTGTTAAATAAGCCCTTAAGAAGTAATCCTGCGCTTAAACGTTCGGTTATAGGCAGAGCTAGGCCGTAAATAAGTATCAGATAGTTGTCTTGTTCTGCTAATACATTTGAACTCAAAAACCGGGCTTTATCCTGTTGAACCAGGTAAATACCAAATGCTGATCCCCGGCCAAGATTAATTATGCCGATTGTTTTTTCGTCATGAATATTATTATCTATTCCGGCGTTAAATTCAAGCGGATCAGGCGGTACGCCTGGATTATAGCGGTAACCGCCATATCTGGTATCATTAATGAATGTATTAAATCCTTTGGTATATTCATAGTTTAAAAAGAGGGATGTTGATTTTTTTTCGTATATTTCGGCAAGCAAGGCAGGGTTTTGCAAAAGCAGGTAACGCGGCCCGATTACTTTATCTGTAACATCATAGAGCATTGATTTATATTCTTTTTTAGTATCTTTTGACGGCCCTGCATCTTCCGTAACCTTTAATTCAACCGGAGATTGCAGTTGTGATAGGTTTTGAGCGCTATTCGGTACATTAGGAACTCCTGTGCCCGGGGCCGTTGGCGCTGGTGCAGACAAGCCCGACAGCGGCGTTGATGGAACGGCGGGTAATCCAGCTCCCGCAGGTGCCGGAGTGCCGGAACCCGGAAGCAGATTGTTTTGCAGCTCCTGTTGCAATTGTTGCAAAGGTTGTGTGGGCAGGGTGGTAGAATCGGCAAAGGCCTTCAAAGATTCCAGGCTTTGCGATGATAAGGGCTGAATGGCCTGAAAGACACCTGAGGGATCCACAAAAGTTTCAAAACCTTTTTCCAGAAGCATATGCACATTATTATTAAAAACATCCAGAATTCCCTCAAAAGCCGAGATATTACCGAAAGGTGCGATTACCGAAAACAAAGTACCTTTGACAGCGATTGATGCCTGGGGAGTTTCCACAGTGAAGGCTTCGTTTTCCGCAGTGCCTTTAACAATTTTTGCCCATAATTTGCCTGTAGTTATTTTGAAATGCTGCCAGATATTTTTTTCCTTGTCCTGGCCTGCAAGTATGAAGTGTGAATTTTCTTCAAGTCGTATTACATGCCCCTTGATAAGCTTGATTTCACAGGATGATTGAGTTGTGGTTTTTATTTCATCTAATGGAAAGAACTCGGTATCCGGCTTAACTTCATCCCAGTAAGCGGAATTGGCTCTTTTAAAAAGTACAGTTCCGTTGATTGTCGCAGGTGTCGCTATAAAGGGTATAACAACCTTTTCAACTATATTGGTGGAAGGTTTATCAGTACTGATATTTCTGGTGGAAGGTAAAACATTTGCCCCCATTGTAAGCGCAGCTAATAGCAATAATATTAAAATATATTTTTTAGTCATCTGTAATTTCTGTTTATATTCTACACTATTATGCTAAAATTTATAAAGAATATTTAGTGTTTGAGAGACTGGAGGTAAGACAGTCCAAAAAATCATGGAATGACGTTTTACCAGGGGCAACAGGAAGCAAAAAATTAAGAATGAATATTAAACGACCATTATTAATCAGCATAACGCTCGCGATTATCACCTTCGTTCTGTTTTCGTTCGATGCTTTTTCTCCGATTGATAACAAGCTTTACGATATGCATTTCAGTAAGGCGAAAAATACAATAACCAACAGCCCCATTGTAATCCTGGCTATAGATGATTTTTCCATTGAACAGTTCAAGATTTGGCCCTGGCCCCGCTATATATATAAAGATTTAATCAATTTATTGATTAGAGAAAAGGCCAAGGTAATAGCTTTTGATGTCAGCTTTGATTCGTATACCAGTTATAATACAGAACATGACCTGGCTTTTGGCGAGGCCATAAAAGAGGCAGGCAATGTGGTCTTAGCCAGAGAAGTGCAGATAAGGCCTGAAGGTATTTTTTTTGCCGACCCTATTAAGGAACTGAGGCAATATGCTTCAACCGCTATTGTCCACCCGCATCTGGACCAGGATTCTTTTATCAGACGCTACAATCTGCTGGTCAAAGTAAAAGACAAAGTTTTCCCTTATTTTGCCCTGGAAGTAGCAGCGAAAGGACAAAATATAACAATAAGCGATAAAACTTTAAAGCTGGGCAAGCACAAAATATTTTTAAACGGCAAGGAAATCCCGTTGGACAAGCAAAACAAACTGCTTATCAATTATGCCGGAGATACAGGCACATTTCCCACAATTCCTATCGCCAAAGCCCTGGAGCCGGAATTTATAAAATTAAATGCCGGCATATTTACAAACAAGATTGTCCTTATCGGCGCGACTGCCAAGTATTTGCAGGACCTTTACCCCACACCGACTTCTTTAAAAATGCCTGGTGTGGAAATTCATGCCAACGCCATTATGACCATTTTATCGCGAAAATTTATCCATACCATTCCTCATATTTACTACCTGCTGCTTATTCTTATTCCTTCTATCATCATTACGCTGATTTCCTGGCAACAGAAAGCAGTAAAGGGATTGGGCATACTTATCCTGATTGTTCTGGGAATTGTGTTAACTTCCTGGCTGGCTTTTTTCAGGCATATAGTGGTTCATGTGTTTGCTCCTGTTTTCGCGGTCTTTATGTCTTATCTGTCTACTATTCTTCTCAGGTTTTTGCGGGAAGAGATAGAAAAGAAGGAAATAAAAAGCATTTTTAATCAATATGTATCACCGGCGATTGTTACCGAATTATTAACCAATAAAGACAAGTTAAAGCTGGGCGGCGATAAAAAGGATGTAAGTATTTTTTTCTCGGATATAGTAGGCTTTACAACTTTCAGCGAAGGGCATTCCCCTGAGGAAGTTGTTGCCCAGCTGAATGAGTATCTAAATGCCATGACCGAAGTGATTATCCAGTATAACGGAACACTGGATAAATTCGTGGGAGACGCCATAATGGCTGTATGGGGTGCACCGTTGCCGCAGGAAGATCACGCGCTCCTGGCTGTAAGATGCGGGCTTAAGCAGCTTGAGGTGTTAAGAGAGTTGCAGGCCAAATGGAAAGAAGAAGGCCGAATGGTATTGGATATCGGTATCGGCATTAATTCCGGTGAAGCAGTCGTGGGGAATATCGGCGCTGAGAAATATAAAGATTATACAGTTATCGGTGATGTTGTAAATCTGGCATCGAGACTGGAAACATACACAAGAACGGTTTCTGCCGAGCGTGGTCGGCCCTGTCAGTTTATTATCAGCGAGGCGACAAAAAACAAGGTTGATGCTTTTATAAAAACAGCCCCCCTGGGTGATATTAAAGTAAAGGGCAAGATGCAGACCGTCAGGATATGGGAAGTCCTCGGAGAAAAGTAATTTGACAAAGTGTCATTTCGACAAAAATACCAATATAGCAATGATCTATACCTAAACCAGTTGGTTTTAGGTATACTCGCACAAAATTGGGAATTCGGCGAGGCGTCCAAGAACCAAGGACGCAGGCGTATTCAAATATACACCGAGCACTTGGCGACGCAGACAACAAAGCCGAAAACCAGTTTTGAAAGAGTATATTAATTGAAGAATTGTTCAATTGTAAATCCTAGGGTATAATATTTATAAGGAGATTTGTCTCATTAGTGAACAAGAAATACACATTTCTTATTATACCGCATAAGTCGGGGAAAAAACCCATTGAATTTAATTTAAACAAATGGGTAATCATTTCTACCGGTATATTGGTTACCATACTTATTCTTGTTTTTGTTGGTACCGTTTATTATTCTGCCAAAATGGCCGATATTTCCGTAAAATATACCCAGATGGAAAGCCGCAACAGGAAGATACTTTCTCAGTTAACCGAGTATTCAGAAAAAACAGAAACTTTAAAAAATACCCTTCTTGGTTTGAAGGAAAAAGATCAGGAAATTCGTAAAATGCTGGGGTTAAGACCCAACACCAGGTTTTTTCCGTTAACTCTAAAAAAAAAGCCTCTGAATACTGATGATCCGCTGAGGTCTGCTCTTAATAATATTTTATATAACCTCAGGCTGGTTGAAGAATATTCTCAGGCGCAAAATAAAAGTTATGATAACCTTAATTCTTCTGTTGTATCCCTGAAACGTGATTTTGACCGTATGCCTTCAATCTGGCCTTTGTACGGATATATTGTGGCCGGTTTCGGTTACAGGCTGCATCCTATATTGGGTATAGTCCAGATGCATACAGGAATAGATATCCCAACATTTTGGGGCGCGCCTATTCGTGTGGCAGCATCCGGGGATGTTATTTCTGTAGGTTGGGACGGTGGCTATGGTTATGCGGCTATTGTGGATCATCATAATGGTTTCAGGACTATTTATGCGCATCTATCCAAGTTCCTGGTAAAAAGCGGAGATTCGGTTAAGAAGGGACAATTGATTGCGCTAGCCGGTTCCACAGGATTAAGCACAGGACCCCACCTGCATTATGAAGTCAGATACAATAATACCCCCATAAATCCTACACGTTATTTAAACCTGGATATTTTTAAATACTCCAATATGCTGAGAAGAGCTATTTAAAAAAAACTATTAATTCATAATTTTAACGGAATCGTTCCCAAAGGCCAGGTTTAATTCTTCCAGATGGCGTAAATTAAACCAGTACTTTTTATTCAGTAATATTTGATAACCGTCCATTTCCAGATAAACAGGGGTATTGCCCGTATATTGCTGTAGAAGTGTTTTAACACCGTCAATCTGTTCCTGCTCGATATTGATAAATATTTTTACCGGCATTACGCGTTGCACAAACTGATCGTCAACATTATCGATAATTATTTGCATCTGGTCATTACGGGAGTCTGCTATGCCTGAAATAAGGTAAGGTCTGTCTTCATACAAGCTGTCGGCCAGTTGTTCATATTTGTCAGGAAAAATTACAAAGGGAAGAGTTCCGGTAAGGTCTTCCACTGTACCCGTGAGCATTGTTTGTTTGTTTTTTGTAATTCTTTTTTTAAAGCTGGTAAGCAGGCCTATCATTTTGATTTTTGAGTTTTCTTCTGTTATATTCTGGATTTCTTTGAAATGATTGCTTTTTATATGTTCAATATAATCCTGTAAGGGATGACCGGATACATACACTCCAAGCATTTCTTTCTCCAGCTTGAGCAGTTCTCTCTGTGAAAATTCTTCATTCTTCAAATTTTTATCGCGTTCTATAGTGTGAATTTCTTCTGTGGAAAACATATTCAGCTGGCCGTTTTCATTTACTTTCTGGATTTTTAAGGCTTCATTGACTGTGTCATCCAGAATGTCCAGCAGCCCTTTTCTTTTGCCAAGAACATCAAAAGCCCCGGCTTTGATAAGGCTTTCAATTACCCGTTTATTCACAAGCCGCAGGTCTACCCTGATACAAAAATCTATCAGGGAATGAAAGATACCGTCTTTTACACGGGTATTTACAATCGACTCGATAGCGTTGCTGCCTACATTTTTTATGGCTTGTAATCCGAAAAGAATTTTATTGTTGATAATAAAAAAATCATTATAACTTTCGTTGATGTCCGGAGGCAGAACATCAATTCCCAGGTTTTTTGCTTCGGCAATGTATAGTGATACCTTGTCCGTATCATTAATGTTGCTGGAAATAAGTGCGGCCATAAATTCTATGGGATAATGAGTTTTTAAATAAGCTGTTTGATAAGTTATGAATGCATAAGCAGCACTGTGCGATTTATTAAATCCGTATTCGGCAAATTTAGCCATCATCTCAAATATGGAGTTGGCTTTATTTTCAGCAATTCCCTGAGCAACGGCACCATTGATAAATTTCTGCTGCATTTTATCCATTTCTTCTTTTTTCTTTTTACCCATGGCTTTTCTCAGAGTGTCAGCTTCACTCATGGAAAAACCGCCTACAGCAGAAGCAATTTGCATGACCTGTTCCTGATAAAGTATTGTCCCGTAGGTATCTTTTAGGATAGTTTCCAGTTCTTTTATGGGGTAGGTAACTTTTTGCCTCCCATGTTTGCGGTTTACAAAATCTTTGTCCATGCCGCTGCCCAGAGGTCCTGGTCTGTATAGTGCCAATAGGGCAATGATGTCTTCAAAGACAGTGGGAAGTAACGATTTGAGAAGAATTTGCATACCCTGACTTTCCAGCTGAAATATTCCCATAGAATTTCCACTGCTTAGTGTTTTATAGGTATCAGGGTCATCCATATGAATATTTTCAATATCAATTTCTTTTCCTTGGCTTTGTTTGATAAGAGCAATAGTTTTGGCAATCATTGTAAGGTTGCGTAATCCCAGGAAATCCATTTTTAAAAGGCCGACACTTTCCAAATCATCCTTGGGAAACATGGTAACCAGCTGTTCGTCTTTTTCTATCATGGGCACGGTTTCCATCAAGGGGTCCTTGGAAATGACAACTCCTGCCGCGTGAATGCCTGTATGCCGCGCAATTCCTTCCAGCTTACAGGCTACATCAAGCAGTTCCTTAATATTGGTTTTGGCATTATAAATTTGTTTCAGCTCTGAAGACTGCTCCAGCGCCTCTTTAATGGTTAGTCCGAAAGGTACGAGTTTGGCCACCTTGTCCACTTCGCTTAAAGGCACTTCCAATACGCGACCTACGTCTCGTATGGCCATACGTGCCGCCATCCGGCCGAAAGTAATAATTTGAGCTACATGGTCCGTACCATATTTTTGTTTTGTATAATCAATAACACGCTGGCGATTTTCTATACAGAAATCAATATCAATATCAGGCAGACTGATACGGTCGGGATTCAAAAATCTTTCAAAGAGCAAGTTGAACTTGAGGGGATTAATATTGGTGATTCCCAACGAATAAGCAATGATACTGCCTGCTGCGCTTCCACGCCCAGGGCCTACGCTGATACCGCTGTTTTTGGCAAAATGAATGAGGTCCGAAACAATCAAAAAATAAGAGGCAAACCCCATTTTTTTTATTACACTGAGCTCGAAATAAAACCGTTCCTTAATCGCGTCCGTTAATGTTTTGTATCTGTTTTGCAATCCTTCCCAGGCGAGTTTTTCCAGATAACTGTCAGGTGTTTCCTTATCCGGTACCGTAAATAGAGGCAGGAAATGTTCGCCCAGAGTTAATTCCAGGTTACACTTGTCTGCAATTTCTCCTGTTACTGCCAGAGCTTCAGGCAAATCTTTGAACTCAGCATACATTTCTTCCTGACTTTTAAAATAAAATTCATTGGTTTTAAAATGAAGACGTTCGTTATCCTTCAGAGTTTTTCCGGTTTGCAGGGCCAATAAAATATCCTGGATAATGGCATCTTCTTTATTTAAATAGTGAGCATCATTGGTAATAACCAGAGGAGTTTTTGTAGCCTTGCTCAGGTCCGCCAGTTTTTTATTAACGAGCTTTTGCTCATCCAAGCCGTGGTCCTGCATTTCCAGATAAAAATCTTCTCCGAATAAATCTTTAAAGTATTGGATTTCTTTTTGCGCCTGCTCCAGATTGGAAACCAGCAGACTTCTGACTACAGGGCCGCTGATGCAACCGCTCAGGCAAACCAGACCTTCATGATATTTGCTCAGGGTTTCGTAATCAATCCTCGGTTTATAAAAGAAACCCTCAAGATGGGCAATGGAAACGAGCTTTAGTAAATTTTTATAACCAGTGAGATTTTTTACCAGTAAAGTTAAGTGAGCCGGTGATTTATCCATTTTGGCGTCTTTATCCAGCCTCGTTCTCGGAGCAAGATAAACTTCACAACCGACAATCGGTTTGATTCCCATAGCTTTTGCTTTGCTGTAAAACTCTACTGCGCCATACATAACTCCATGGTCTGTCAGAGCAACAGCGGACATGCCCAGATCTTTAGCCTTGTTCAGCAGATCGGTAATCATAATGGCACCGTCCAGCAGGCTGTATTCGGAATGCACATGCAAATGGATGAAGGTTTTTTTAGTCATAATTGTACGGATTGTATTATACTACAGATATTTGGAAATGGTTTTTTCCCATTCTTCCAAATCTACAGGTTTACGTAAAATTTCATTGCAGCCGCTGTTAAATCCCTCCTGAATATTCTGTTCGCTGGCATAACCCGTATGCCCTATAACAATTGCCTCAGGATGGATTTTTTTTATTTCAGCGGTTGCCTGCCAGCCATTCATATCCGGCATTTTGTAATCCATGATTACCAGGTCAGGTTTTATCTGTTTGGAAATCGCTATGCCTTCTTCTCCGGAAGAAGCTTCCACTATGGAAAAATCTTTGACCTCAAGGGCAACTTTCAATATCCAGCGAATAGTAGATTCATCATCAACAATGAGGATCGTTTTTTTCATTAGTCTCCCTTGGGTTAATCAAATTTTACCTTTACCATTTTGATTCCGTCAACATAATCCTCTATTATAGGTTCGTTAATATGCTGGATATCCTTGATAATTTTAGCCACCCGTCTGGACTCTTCATGAATTTGCTTGGCTGTATTTTGGATTACCTCCATCTTTGATCGCAGTTCCTGTTCATTGGAAAGGTCTATTTTTTCAAAAAGTTTTAATACAAGCTGGGACCCCATCATAATAGTGGCTACAGGGTTGTTTATCTCATGGTTCAAACCCACGCTTAATTGCGTTATAGAGAGTATTTGTTCTTTTTTTAATTGTTCTTTTTGCAGCTTTTTCAGGTCGTTAACCATGTTATTGAAAGCGATAGCCAGTTCATAAAATTCATTTTTTTCCTTAATCAGGATTTCATGGTTCAGATCACCCTTCCCGATTATTTTTGCTCCTTCCTGCAATGCTCTCAGCGGTTTTTCAATGATCCTCAAAAAGAGAAAAGCTATCAGCAGAAAAGTAACTATAGCCAGGGTTGTAAAGAAAAAAGAATTGTACTGAGCTTTTTGCAATCCGGTGAATGCGTCCGCTTCCGGCTGCTTGACTACAATTATCATGGAAGTTATCGGTAGTTTGTCCTGAATTTCCAGATACTTGCCTTTATTCAGTTCTTCTTTAAAGGAATCAACAAAATAGGATGAGTATATTAAACTGTAATCGGAATTATAAAGCTGAATTTCACCGTTTCTTTCAAAACTGTAATTTTTAACCAGCTGATAGAGATTAGCAGGTTCATAAAAAGCGATAACAAAACCTGTTATTGGCCGGAGAATGCCTAAAACATACTGCATATATTTCTCATACTTGGGCTGTAACGGAAGTTTGAATTGGATGTCGGTCGGTTTAAAAGCTTCGGTCAACAAACCTTGATTGTTAATAATGCCGTTTTTTTTCAATTCTTCCCAGATTTCACTGGACATACTTTCTGAAATATCATTTTCTTTGATAAAGGCATTCTTTGAAATTATTCCTTTGTTGACCTGAAATTGGAGCAGGGTCAGTTCCAGATTTTTATTAGTCTGGTCAAAAGAATAACGAAACCCCTTTGCCCTGCATTCTTCAATATAAGGAGCATATTGTTCTGACTTTTCAGAGCTATAGGAGAAGTTCAGGTTATTATCGGAAATCTCAAGGGTCGGCTCACCCCGGGCATTAAAGATCAATACTTTTTTCAGTCCTTTTATTTTCTGCAAATCGTTAAACAGGGAAATCCCCAGATAGTAAAAGGAATGCGATTCGGAAGTTTTATTAATATAGCCCCAAAGTTCCTGCTTTTTATCATCATAATAATTTATGATATCCTTTTTCAGTTGCGAGCTGATATTGAAGAACGCCGCCTTTTTAGCTGAAACCAGCTCGGCTTTTACAATAAAGATAGTCGCATAATTTACCAGTTCCAAAGAGATAATAATTATAACGGCAAGCGAAATAATCATTCTGAAAATTATTCTTTGTTTTAAATAGAGATAGGGTTTTTTGTAATGTTGAATGCTTACAAAATCAGTTTCAGTAAGAATAAACATAAGAAAAAGATTGGGGATAGAAAACAACAGTTCAGCGGCAAAACCATAATCCAGAATTGTGGAAGTGAAAAACATTGAGATAATCTGGCTGAGCAGATAATAAATATAAAGTTTGTTCACTCCGAAATAATATTCTCTGTAAATTTCATTTGATTCTTTTCTTTTACGCAGGAATGAACTTGCCAGACAGAAGATAATGCCGGTAAATATCCATAATCCCTTGCACAGCTTAACCAGAAGATAATTGGGTATTAACGGATGAAACCCTTCGAATATATTGGTTTTTAGCCAGAAGAAGGTAAGTGGCAAAGCAATCGCCGCATAGATAAAAGTAATGAGAGGAAAAAAGCCTTTTTTATCCAGCAATAAATTTAAATTCACAAAAATAGCTGTAATATAAAGTAAGGCCAGAACGCCCTGTAAATAAAAGATGTTTATCTCAAAAAAGGTAATAGAAGAAATTGTTCTTATGGAAAAATTAACCAAAGTAATTGCAAATATACTGATGAAAACATAAAAAAGGTTCTGTTGATACTGGATCAGGGCAGCATCTTTATCTTTATCCTGAACATTGATTTTTCTCAGAAAGCGAAAAAAGAAAACAAGAATGTAAACGAGAATGAAAAGTAAAAAGCTGCCTAAAATAACAGATAAGTTAAAAGCAAAAGAAAGCATACTTCTATTTTATAAATAATTTAGTGATTAATGGAAGAACTAACGGATGTTATTTTTTCAGAGTTATTATTTTCAGCAGGCTTTTTCTCCAGGGCTTTAAAGAGTATATCATAGCTGTTAGCTGCGTTCCAGGCTAGAAATCCATCCATTTTCGCGTCATAAACTGCCCTTATTTCTTCCTGAATATAAAACGGGCTGTAGTTTGGAGCCTTATAAGGGAAGGCCTGTATCCAGGGTATCGTTAAAACCTTATACTGCGGGTAACGGTTGACCAGGTTCTTAAACCGGTCTGATCCTTTTTTATTGAAAAGATAAGGTTCACTGCCCGGCTTGGCTATTCCTTCAAACCCGTTATAAAAATGAGAAGGATAGATCATTGGGCAGATTTCATCCGTATACCGCATAAAAGTTAAGATATTCTGTCCCAGCTGTATGTTGGTTTTTTTGTTTTCCCATAAAACTATACCGAAAATATCCGCGGAAAAACTTACCAGCGCCGGATCGGTTACGGACATAATTTGTTTCAGCAGATTATCAATGGCTTTGTAATGTGGAGCCGAGGAATATCTGGAATAAACTATATCAGTATTACCTTCAGCCGGAAAACGAACATAATCAAGCTGGATTTCATCGGCGTTCAACGCGCAGGCTATACTTGCCAGTTTTTTAAAATATTGTACTGTTTCCGGACAAAACATATCCAGCCAGGGCTGTTTGTTATTATCGCGCCAGGGCATATTTGTTTGTTTGTTCCAAAGAAGCATGCTGGGATTTTTTTGTTCAATGTAATAATCCAGAGCTACTACAATACGAAAAGAAACATTTATGTTTTCGTCCTTGAACATTTTTATTTTTTCAGATAAATCTTTACTGTATTGTACGTTCTGTGTAACGGCGCTTTCCATAAAGGCCTTGTAGCTCGGATATTTATGTAATACTCCATAAAAAAAACTTTTGAAATCTAACACAACAGTATCCAGATTATTTTTTTTCAAATTACGGATTAATGCTTTGGTTTTATCCAAATTATTTATTGCGTCATAAGTAACATGTAAGCCTTTTAAGGTCGGCTTTTTCAGTTTTTGTCTTTCGGCCTTGGAAGGGTAATGTTCCTTGTGAGAGATAAACGGTATGCTGGTCGGGAGCTGAATGGTCATACCTTCTGTGGGTGCGTAATTAAATAGCTGGTTGAGGACGGACTGCGGGATACTAATGGTTAAAGGTTCCCCATCGCTTATGAACAGATTTTTTTTACAAGTATTAAACCATTGGGTTAAATCTATATTTTTCAGGGCTGTAACTTTTACTTTTTCCAGTGGATCATAATTCATGTGATACATAGGCAGATTAACATTATTACAACTGGAGACCAGTGTATAACCGATATTTTTATCCGCAGTGATTATAAGGATAGGGATGTAGTTTTTGGGGACATTTATAATTCCGGAAATATATTCCTCATAGGAAACAGGGCCAAGATTGAGTTTTTTACAATTTTCCGAGACAGTATTTATATCTTTGGATGTAGTTGCCAAAAATCCGGGAATGTACTGCAGCTCATTGAATTCAGCCAGACAAAAGCTCAGGGAAATAATTAAAAAAGCAAGGTATTTATTAAGCATTTTTTCTAAATATCGGTATCAGTACTACTCCTACTCCTAACATCACTATCGACAGGATTTGCCCATAAGAGAATACCCCAAAAAGCAGATTTTGAAAAGGGTCCGGTTCCCGCAGGAACTCCAGATAAAAACGTATTGAGGCATAACAGATAATATATATTGGGGCCAGAATATCATCTTTTTTCAGGATCTTATGACAATAAAAAAGGATCAGATACAACAGCAGCCCTTCTCCCAGCGCTTCAAATAACTGTGAGGGATAACGCAACAGATGGCTGGTATCTGTAGGGAAATACATTCCGATAAATGACTTGGTTTGCCTGCCGAAAAGTTCCAGATTTAAAAAGTTTCCCAATCTTCCGAAAGTATAACCAAGGGGGATAAACCTAATGATATAATTGAGTAACTTATAAAAATTCAGATTATGTTTTTTACTCACCAGATATAATCCGAAAATAAAACCGATTGCTCCTCCGTGAAAGGACAATCCGCTTATGCCCACAAACTGGCCTGAATCAAAAGGCCAGAATATTTCTAAGGGATGCACGACAAAATAATCTAAACCATAAAACAGTACATAACCCAGACGCGCTCCTACAATTATTCCGACAACCGAATAATTAAAAAAATCGTATATATGGTCTGCATAGTCCTTTTTGTTTTCTTTTTTCGCACGATAATAAAGCAACCCCGTTACGGTTAATATAGCAAGAAGATACATCAGGCTGTACCAGCGGACGCTTAATCCCAGGAAATCAAAGGCGATGGGATTGATATAGTAAGGAATATGCTGCCAGGTCTCGATAAGCATGTGCATAGGAGTATTATAAGTTAAATCCCGCCTATCGGTCTATCCATTCACGCTTCTCTCTGTCACTTCGTGACATCTCTCTCCATAAACGGAGAAAGAAACTGTACAGTTAACAACCGGGAAGGGCGATTCTCCGCTGGCGGAGAGGAGCTGGCCGACCTGTCTTGGCGAAGCCGTTAGGCGAAGACGGAAGGTCTGAGGAGAGGCGAAAAGCGTTGAAGCAATCCGGAAATGGGTTATAATATTGCCATGATTGATGTTCATTGTCATTTGGACCACCCTTATCTTCTGCCTCATCTGGAGAAGATTACAAAAAATCCGTACCTGAGAATTTTAATATCATCAGGTATAAAACCTGCCTCCTGGAAAGCAAATATTGATATCCAAAAAAAGTACCCTGTAAATATCAGCCTGGGGTTTCATCCTTTTTTTATTGAAAGTGTGGCCACTGAAGAATTGGAACTTCTCAGGGAATCTATAAAAAATAATCAGGTTATAGCTGTAGGTGAGATAGGCCTGGATTATCATAAAGAACAGGCTATGTACCGGGATTACCAAAAAGAGGTGTTGCTTGGTCAGCTGAAAATCGCCGAGGAATTTCAGCTTCCGGTGATAGTTCACTGCCGCAAGGCCCATGACGATTTCTGGAAATTTATTAAAGGGTTCGATATCAGCTGCTGGATTTTTCATTCTTTTTCAGGCAGTCAGGATGACCTGAAAAAGGCGCTCGCCATAAACGGCTACATTTCCTACGGTTTCCCGGTGGCTTACGATAACAATGTCAAAAGGGTGGAAATGCTAAAAATTACACCACTGGATCGTATTGTTTTCGAAACTGACGCTCCTTATATGAAGCGAACCCTGGAAGACGCGCATGAAACTTCCTTCCCCTCCGATATTGAGCTCGTTTATAATACTTCGGCCAGAATTTTGGGGATGAGTTTGTCGGATTTAAAAGAACAGATTTTCAACAATGTGAAAAGCATATGGAACAATTTAAAAGAGTTATAGCCCTGCTTGGCAAAGAAGGATTTGAAAAAATCAAACAAACCACTGTTCTGGTGATCGGCACCGGAGGAGTGGGTTCCTTTGCCATAGAGGCTCTGGTCAGAAGCGGAATAGGTCATCTCATCCTTATTGATAACGAAACATATGAACCAACCAATATTAATCGTCAGTGGCCGGCAAACACAAAAAATATCGGCAAATATAAGGTTGACGTCATTGCCGCTGAATGTAAAAAAATCAATCCGGAATTTATTATAGAGACTTCTAAAGAGAAACTAACCAAAAATAATTACGAAAATGTCATACTGAGCTTGACGAAGCGTGACATTTTCGCCCTTCGTCAGGCTCTTGGCGACAGCGAGAATTTATATGTTATAGAAGCCATAGACGATCTCAAGGTAAAATCTCTGCTCATTGAATGGCTGTATTCCAATGAAATAAAATTTATCAGCAGTATGGGCGCGGCCAATGTTACAGATATAACCAGTATCAAATATGCGGACCTTTTTAAAACTCACTACTGTGTGCTGGCCAGAATAATCAGGGATGAACTGAAAAAGAAAAATATAAGAAAAGGAATCCCTGTTGTCTATTCGGACCAGAAACGCCTGGATATACACAAAGGGCAAAAAGGCTCCATTATGCCGGTTACCGCCATCTTCGGACTATATCTGGCAAATTGGGTTATGCAGGAAATAACTAATTAATTGATTTCCTTTTTTATAGTAGTATAATTTTTGTACATTTATAAAATATTTAGAAAGAGGTGTTTTGTGAGTTTCAAAATTAAAAACAATGTCAGCTGGACCGGCAAGATCGACTGGGAAGTAAAGAAATTTCACGGCAATGAATACTCCATCAACAAAGGAACTTCTTATAACTCCTACCTGATACGGGAAGAAAAAACAGTGCTTATCGATACTGTCTGGAAACCTTTTGCCAAAGAGTTTATAGCCAACCTTTCCAGACTTGTGGATTTGAAAAAAATCGATTATGTGATTGCCAATCATGCCGAGACAGATCATAGCGGAGCTTTGCCGGATCTGATGAAATTGATTCCGAATGTACCGATTTATTGTACAGCTAATGGAATAAAATCCTTAAAAGGCCATTATCATCAGGACTGGAACTTCAAATCCGTTAAAACCGGAGACAAGCTGAGTATCGGCAATGGCAAGGAACTGGTTTTTATCGAAGCTCCCATGCTGCACTGGCCGGATACCATGTTCTCATACCTTACAGGAGATAATATACTGTTCAGCAATGATGCCTTTGGCCAGCATTATGCCTCGGAATTCATGTATAACGATATGGTTGATCAGAACGAACTTTATACAGAAGCTATAAAATATTATGCCAATATCCTGACACCTTTCAGCGCGCTGGTGGATAAAAAGATCAAGGAAGTTGTGGGGCTGAATGTACCAGTAGATATGATTTGCCCCAGTCATGGAATAATCTGGCGCCAGGATCCCTTACAGATTGTAAAAAAATATTTGGAGTGGGCAGCTGCCTACCAGGAAAACCAGCTGGCTGTCATTTATGACACCATGTGGAGCGGTACACGGATAATGGCCGAGCAGATAGCCGCGGGCATTAAAGATGCAGACCCGAAAGTACAGATTAAAACTTTCAATATTTCTAACTCTGATAAAAACGATGTCATAACCGAGATTTTTAAATCCAAAGCCATTTTATTGGGTTCGCCGACAATTAATAAAGGAATTCTTACTGCCATGGCCTCGTTGCTGGAAGAAATAAAAGGACTGGGCTTTAAAAACAAAAAAGCTGCTGCCTTCGGTTGCTATGGTTGGAGCGGAGAATCCGTGAAACTGCTGACTGAAGGTCTGAAAACGGCAGGATTTGAGCTTATCAATGATGGGCTGAAAACCCTCTGGAACCCGGATGACGCAGCGCAGGAAAGCTGCAGGGAATTCGGCAAACAGGTTGCTGCGAAGCTTTAAATTTTCCCCGGCAGCATTCGAGCGTAGGCAGCGGCAATGATTTTGCCCATGGTCACAAAGGGCATTTTCGAAGTAGTCAGGGTTTTATGGATATGCAAGTCCGTATAGGTTAAATAGGGGTTAAATAACGAATCCCCGAATTTTTCATTATAACCCAGAGGAATAATGTCCGCGTGTACAGGAATACTTGGCAAGTCAGGGTGCAGCGCGTAGAGAGTAAGCAAATTGTTTATGTGAGTTTTTTCCAGTACTTTAACCAGCACCCAGTCATTTCCTCCGGAAAAAAATTCATCTCCCAGATATGCCACATGCCTGTTTGCCAGAGAAAGCGCGTTAGAAAAGACACTATAGATATTGTTGTTAATTTGTTTTAAAAGATTTTCCAGATAACTGAAATAGGGTATTTTTTTATGGTTCCCCAATAAATGATTACTGCCTCGTCCTTTATCAACGCCTTTCAGGTTTGTATCTATTGAAGTTTTACCACCCTGGATCACTGCTAATTTTTCCAGAACACCTGCTTCCGAATATTTATAAACCATCTTCGTGAAGAATTGGGTGCGCAAATCGTTCCTGTCTTCTATTTCGATATTTGTTCCGGGTATTTGGATAATTCCTCTACTGGGGAACAGTGCAGGATTTAATTTAAAAGAAGGCACCGGCTTGATGGTGATTTGTCTGCAATCCTCAGCGCTGCTGCGATAATCTATATAGGGGTCCTTTTCTTTGCCGGTATAATTGCCATACAGGTCTTTTTGTTCCTGTATTAAAGGAATAAATTCCCTCACCAGACCGCTTAATATCGGATCGATAATTTTAATAATTTCAGAAGGTATCAGCGTTTCTTTGCCATATTCGGTATCTTCTGTAAGCTCACCCTGTTCATTGAAATAGAAAAGTTGAGCTGTTCCCCTGGTATAAACGCTAGCTCCATATAATACCGGCAACAAATTATGCTGAGTTGCATATTCGTATAGAGCGTCGCTTATAAGCCTTGTTTGTTTCAAATCAGCTGCGGAAAGAACGCCAAAAAGAAATCCTCTGGCAATGATATTAAAAAGTTGCGCTGTTCTGGATTTATACAGCTGATCAATAGGTTCTATGGAAGGTGCCGGAATAAGCGACCCGTCTTTGTCCGCCGCGATTATCGACGGGAAAACCAATATAGATAAAATTTTCAGGAAATTTTTCCAGTCGGTAATCTTTAATCTACCGGCATATTGAGCCAGGATAATATCCAGTTTATTTACAGGCGCATTCTGATCTGTTCCGAACTGTTCTCTCCAGGGCATGGTTTGCAAAGCCTGATAGCCGGCAGGGTAGTCTGCTTTTTTTTCGTCTGTAATAATCGGCGCGGGCGCATTTACCGTTTCAGCAGAAGCGTAACTTATGATTTTTTTCATTTGTTTGATCATTGCTTGAATATATCGCTCAAAAATTGTCCGGCTCCCATAAAACATATTAAATTTTTTGAGCCTAAATATATATTTCCCGATATATTATTATGAGATCAAAAATAACCTCTTTGCCAGCGGAAATCACCCGTAGTCTCTTTGATAATTCACATTATTATTTGTCAGCTCTGGCTGATCCTGAGTTGACTGATGTTTTAAAAAGAAGATATCAGGCCTTCATGGAGTCAGGAGTAAAACAGTTACTGGATAATGTGGCAAAGCGCAACAGGGAAATTCAGGTAATTTTTATTAACCTTATAGGTAGCTACTCTGTTTATCGTGATTATGGAGATATTGATATTTCAGTCGGCATATTGGGAGGCAAATTGTCCCCGGAAACAATTTTTTTGAATATAAAAAAAGAGAATAATGAAGTAATAAAGCAGCAAATCGAGATTTTCTACCATGATCTGGACACCGTAGCTCCTGAGGATTACTACAGGTTTTTATTTTCCAAAGTTGTAGTTTATGGGAAAATGCCGGGTTTATTTGAGGATCAGTTGCTGGAAAAATTAGAGGCTGAAAAATTTTACGCTATCTCGCAATACGATAAATTTATAGCGACAGATCCCAGGAAAGCTTTGCACAGATTGCTTTCCGCGTTCAGGCATTTGTATAAAATTTGCGAATATCAGGACTTAATTCTGCCCCCCAAATTTTTTTCAGGTCTAAAAAATTTGTATGAGATGGAAAAACGTGGCAACTATGATACGTGGCAGATACAGGGAATTAAAAGAGACCTATTTCAATAAAAAAAGAACACTGTTATAATCTGTCTAACTTTAATTGGGAAAGCAGGGTGCGTATCCTAGCAGGATACTGAACTCGACGAAAAATGTCTTCTCGATGAGCGAGAGACGAAGGCAACGCAGCCGAAAGACATTTTTTCTAAGAGTTAATTCCCTCACTGGCCCGCAGCCGTATAGTCGGAATGCCGATTAAAGAAATCCAAAGCTCGAGGAGATGGCAAATGTTTAGAAAAAAATCCCAAAGAATTGTTAATTTTTTTATGCCCGATTGGTTTTCTGGATTTTTATTTAGTCATTGCGAGCGAAGCGTGGCAATCTACGCTCCTAGATATGGGGATTGCCGCGTCGCTAAAGCTCCTCGCAATGACTTGATAGTAATTAGAAAACCTATCAACATAAATAGTAGATTTATATATAGATTAACAACTATCCTTTGCTTAACTTTTTTAGTGTCTCAATCTTTGGCAAATACAGCTACTGTTAATGTTACTGAAAATCAGCCTTTGCAGATCTATGTTATGGACAAACGTCTGGATTATGAAAGTCAATATGTTTACAGCAAAGCTGCTGACACTGAGATCATAGACAAAGAAAAAATAGCGGACCTCAGGGCTGACAGCGTACCTGATATTTTACGAAATGTGAGCGGATTCAGTTTGGACTATATGGGCATAGGCAACAAATACAATCTGAACCTGCGCGGTTATTCTTCCAAGCCCGGAGTTTTGGTGCTGGTTGACGGAGTGCCCCAAAATGACATAAATAATGACTCTATACTCTGGGAAAGTATTCCGATCGATAATATAGAAAGAATAGAGATAATCAGGGGCGGCAGTTCGGCAATCTACGGAGCCGGAGCTGTGGGCGGAGTTATTAATATTGTAACTCAAAAACCGACTGATAAATTATCAGGCAAAGCTTTGGCCGGTTATAATGAGAAGAATTCTTATTGGTATGATCTAAGGTTTTCTTTGCCTCTTAACCTGGTCCCGGTTTATCTGGAAACCGATACCAGACTGGAGACTGATAAGGGCTTTCGGGCAAACTCCGCTGCCGACAGTCTTTACAGAAACTATTCTGTAACATATAAACCGCTGAAGCAAACGGTTTTGGCTTATTCATACAAAGAAGGGTTTGCCAACAGCCTGTTGCCGGGCCCCTTGACCTATGATGAATATCTCAATTCACCCAATATCAGTCATTATGACGATAAAGAAAATTACAAAGAAAAAAACCAGGAAAATATTTTTACCTATAAACAGCAGTTGGCCCCGTTTAATCTGGTATACACAGCTTATGCCAAAAAACGGGAACAGCTTTCCAGAAACGACCAGAACTGGTTTGCCAGTACTGCCAATATGCAAAAAAATGGCCAGGTAGTACAGGCGGAATATCCGCTGGACTTTCCGGGCACCAGTCATCGTCTGATATTCGGACTGGAAAACATTGAAGATTGTCTTATTAATAATGATACTTACAATGTGCCTACAGCTACATTTAAAGCCAGGACCTCAGCAGCGTTTCTCTCTGACCAGATTAATTTCGGTGATGTTTTGCTTATGGAGGGTGACCTGCGTCAGGACAATATACATTATGAATATACCAATCTATTTATAGGGTTCGATTCTTTCTGGAACTCACTTTATGAGTCCGGTGAAAAGAATTTTTCCAGCTTAAGTCCGGCTTTGGGGGCAACCCTTTTTCCCAACTCTTCATTCAGCCCCTATATAAATTATAATCGTTCTTTTAAAACTATGCCTTTTGAAGATTTCGCGGTTTTTTCACCGTCTTATAATGCCAACACTTCCATTAATCCGCAGATCAATGAAACCGTAGAAACCGGTCTGGCCCTGGATATATTCGACGGCCTGCATCTCAAGTTCAATCAGTATTGGAGCCGTGTAGTAGATGAGATTTTATTTAATGATTTTACCAAGAAAAATGAAAATTTTAATACCAGACATTATGGTTATTCAATAAAAATGGAATTTCAGCTTGCGGATGTCATCTGTCAGCTGGGATATGAAAAGGACCAGGGTGTTCTGGAAAGCTCCGCGCTGTCTACCACAAAAAATAATATGCAGGCCGGCGACACGCTACCCAATATTCCCGATTATGTGCTGCACGCCAACTTGAAGTATTACATTACCAAAGAATGGACAGCCACTCTTTTAGGCAAGTACGTAGGTGCTTGTTATGCTGTTAACGATTTCAGCCAAACAGGCAGAATGCTGCAACCTTATTCGCTTTTTGATTTAATCATCAATTATCGACAGGGAGGTTTTTCTCTTTTTTTAAAAGTTGAAAACCTCACAGACACCAAATACAGCGCTTATTCGGTTTACGGTGTAAGTTCCGGCAATCAGCATTTTTATCCCGGAACGCCGCGTAACATTCAGTGGGGAGCCGGTCTTGAGTTTTAATTTATTTGGACGTCATCCCGACCGAAGTGGAGATATCTTTAGTAGCACCCTCAGAGATTATTTCGGACAGCCTGTAGTTTGGATGTCTGTGCTTTTCTTTCTTCTTTCCTTCGCTTTCCCTATGCGCCTAATTTCCACTGCCCCCAGTATAACGGAAACCGTCTATCTGCTCGGCGCGCAAAAAAACCTGGTCGCTGTGAGCAAATATTGCGACTATCCTCCGGAGGCCAAAAGTCTCCCCAATATTGGTGGTTATTATGATTTCAACCAGGAAGAAATTCTCTGGTTAAAACCGGATAGGGTCCTGTTATTAAAAGACGCAGACCTGTTAAAAAATTTTTTAAGACAGCAGCGCATTGCTTATACGTCTTTTGATAATGAATCCGTTGAAGGTATTTATGACCTGATACTGAAAACAGGTGAGTTAACAGGCACAAAGTCCGCGGCCAAAAAGGAAGTGGCAAAATTAAAAGCAAAGATGGCAGAATACAAAGAACGTTTCAAAAACAGACCTGTGCGCAAAATTCTGGTAATACTGGAACAGGTCATAAAGAATAAACAGGTTGAATCCGTTTATATACTGGGTAGAGAAAAATTTTATGCTGACCTAATAAAAGTTTTGAAATTTGAAAATGTATATAAAGGCAGACAAAAATATCCGTTAATTTCCAAAGAAGGTCTCTTATATTTTAATCCGGACCTGATACTGGTGCTGGAAAACGGCGACAAACAGACATACAAGAGTTTACCGGTTAAAGCCGTAAAAGAAAATCATATTTATTTCTTTAAAAATGAAGTGATGAAACGCCCGGGACCCAGATTTACTGAAATTATTGAGAAGCTATCTGAATTGTGATTAATTCGAAGCGGCAGGTATTATGACTTTATGAACTTTTCCATTTGATCCTACACGAAAATGTACATCCTGAGGATTTTCTGAAGCCATTATGGATTTATTGCCATTGTAAGGAAAATAAACACAGTTTCCGCTAAGTTTTACTCGCAGATCAGTTATGTTCGGGTCAAATCCTTCCAGCAGATCGGCCAGGTGGTACATATAGCCTTTGTTTAAAGATAAACCGTCTTTAACCTTAATGGAAACAGGCGCTTCCGCTTCTTCTTCGGCAGGTAGATTGTCGGTTTTTTCAGTAGCGTTAAAAAAACCGTTGATGATATCGTCTACATCTATTTTAAAATCATTTTGACTTGAACTCATCATAATTATATTATGTCCTTAATATTAAAATTGCAAACTAGTTGTATTTTGCCCTATAAAATATTTTTTAAACATCGAAATGGAGGATTATATGAAAGCAGTCGCGTTTAACGGTAGTTCCAGAGCGGAAGGTAATACAAATTTATTAATAAAAAGAGTATTTGCTGTATTAAAGCAGGAAGGCGTGGAAACCGAGACAGTTTCTTTGGCCGGCGAAGTTCTGAGTGGTTGTGTGGGTTGCTATAAATGTATGGAAGCTAAAAACGGTAAATGCGCTATAGCTTCTGACAAAATGAATTCTTATATTGATAAAATCAGGCACGCCGATGTTGTACTGCTTGGTTCTCCCACTTATTTCGCGGATGTCAGCGCCAACATGAAAGCGCTTATCGAAAGGGCCGGCATGGTTGCCCGGGCCAATAATAATTTTTATAAACATAAAATCGGCGCTTCGGTTGTGGCGGTACGCAGGGCAGGGGCCATCCATGCTTTTGAAACGCTGAACAACTTCTATTTAATTTCCGAGA
Source organism: Candidatus Margulisiibacteriota bacterium (assembly GCA_028715625.1). Lineage (NCBI taxonomy): Bacteria > Bacillati > Candidatus Margulisiibacteriota > Candidatus Margulisiibacteriota bacterium. The sequence continues at coordinate 34,971 of JAQURL010000024.1, forward strand.
TGATTATCGTGGGTTCCAGCTATTGGAATATCGGCTCAGGCCGCACTCCGGGCCAGGTCCTGGAAGATGAAGAAGGCATGAAGACCATGGATACTCTGGGGCAGAATATCGTCTGGCTGCTGAAGAAAATCCAAAAATGAGATAATAGTTCACTGAAAAAGTCAAAAAAACCCCGCTGTTAGTGATTTTCTATTCATACATAAATTTATTTGACGTATATACTTTTTCTTACTATAATATTAACGTTAATTAAATAAACAGGAAGACTTGAGACGTTAATATGCTCAGCAAAACATACAGCGCTACTTTTTATGGAATAGATGCCTTGCCCGTGGAGATCGAGGTGGACAGCCGCAACGGCCTGGCCGGCCAGACCATAGTTGGTTTGCCCGATACTGCCGTTAAGGAAAGCAAGGAAAGAGTGCTGTCTGCTATCAAAAACTCCGGTTATGAAATACCCATTAACAAATATCTCATCATTAATCTGGCCCCCGCGCATATCAAAAAGTTCGGTTGTCACTATGACCTGCCTATAGCTTTGGGCATCCTCAGCAGCACGCAGCAGATTAAGACGCAGCACGCCGAGCGTATTTTATTCGCCGGAGAACTGGGCCTGGACGGCACAATCAAACCTGTTACCGGAGCCTTGCTTCTGGCCATTCTGGCTAAAGAAAAAAATTATGAGTATTTATTTGTGGCCAGAAAGAATGCCAAAGAGGCCGGCCTTATCCGGCACGTTAATATTGTTCCTGTAGATTCTTTGCAGGATGTTGTGAGCAAGCTGGAAAATCCCGCGGCCCATTGTCTGCACGAGAGGGAGTTAACTACTGAGGGAAATATTATTTTTCAGGAAGATTTCAAAGATGTCAAAGGTCAGTTGTTTGCTAAAAGAGCTCTGGAAATCGCGGCCAGCGGCGGGCATAATGTATTTTTATTCGGTCCGCCCGGTTGTGGCAAAAGCATGTTGTCCAAAAGAGTTTCTTCTATCCTGCCGGACCTGAGTGAAGATGAAAAAATTGAAGTTGTAAAGATTTACAGCATAGCGGGCAAAATAAAGGATGGCATCATCAACTGTTCGCAGCGGCCTTATCGCTCTCCCCATCATACAATCAGTTATGCCGGTCTGATAGGCGGCACGTCTCTGGCCCGTCCCGGTGAGGTGAGCCTGGCTCATCAGGGTGTACTTTTTCTGGATGAAATCCCCGAATTTAACAAATATGTGCTGGAAGCCCTCAGGCAACCCATGGAAGACGGCGTTGTGCATGTTTCCAGAGCGCTGAACTCATTTAGTTACCCGGCTTCCTTTATTATGATTGCCAGCGCTAATCCCTGTCCCTGTGGCTATAGTCAGCATCCTGTTAAAATTTGTACCTGTTCCGATTTTAAAAAGAAAACGTATCTGCAAAAAATTTCCGGACCGCTT
>JAQURL010000025.1:0-25370 GCA_028715625.1 Candidatus Margulisiibacteriota bacterium
AACAGTATAATAAGTTTTTTCTTTTTGTTTTTGAAAACGGAAGATCTCTGCTTTGGCCAGGGCTATATTGCGTTTGCTTCCCAGAAATTCGATATGCGTTGAACCGATGCTCGATATCAGCACATAGTCGGGTCGGGCAATTTCTGCCAGGCCCAGAATCTCTCCTTTTTTACGCATGGCCATTTCCACCACAATAAAATCACAATCCAGAGATGAGTTGAGCAGGGTTAGAGGCACACCGATCTCGTTATTTTCATTTTCTTTGGTTTTATGAACCTTATAACGGGTGCGAAGCACCGCTGTTATCATGTCCTTAACCGTTGTTTTACCAGCGCTGCCTGTTACCCCGATAACTTTGGCCTTGATCTTGTTTTGGCGATAATAAGCGGTATATCGGGCCAGGTCCACATCCAGCACCTTGGCCGCACCTTTTGCCAATACTTCTTTAATAAACGCGTGGCCGTCAAAATTTTCGCCTTTGACAGGGATAAAAATATCACCCGGCTGTATAGTTCTGCTATCTATAGAAAATTTCATGGATAAGCTGCTTTCAAATATTTTTCCGCAATTTCGAAATCATCAAAATGAATTTTTTTGTCTCCAATTATCTGATAATTTTCATGTCCTTTACCGGCTATTATTATAATATCATTTTTTTCGGCCATACTGACAGCGGTTTGTATGGCTTTTTCTCTGTCTTCAATAACAACGGCTTTTTTATGTTTGATGCCGGTCAAAATTTCTTTGATGATTATTTTAGGGTCTTCATGCCGGGGGTTATCTGTAGTAACAATCATTGTGTCGGCGTAATCCTCGACTGCTTTGCCCATAAGCGGACGTTTGGTCTTGTCTCTGTTGCCGCCCGCGCCGAAAACCACTATCAGTTTGTCTTTGGTCAGCGCTCTGGCTGTTTTGAGAATATTCAAAAGTCCGTCGGGCGTATGTGCATAATCCACGATGACCTGAAAAGGAGCGTTGGAAGATACAGGTTCAAAACGACCCTTAGGCGGCTGGGCTTTGGCCAAGGCTTTTTTTATAACTTTTTCCGGCACTTTTAGAATTTTGGTAATCGCATAGGCTGCCTTCATATTGTCCTGATTAAATTTGCCCTGCAACAAGGTTGGAAAATCTATTTTTATTTTTTTATAATCTTTAGGATAAATAGTTGGACCGGGTAGTTTGAGAAAACCAAATTTGCTTTGCACATAACTTTTGAAATCCTTATGATAATCAAGATGGTCTCTGGTAATATTGGTCAGACATTTAACAGCGAAAGGCAGCCCGGCTATTCTTTTTTCAACTACACCTATAGAAGAAACCTCCATTATCAGGTATTTTTCATTTTTTTCGATCATTTTTCTGGCCAAAGCCAGAATGTCAAAAATTTCAGGTGTGGTCAGGTTGCAGTTGATAGTGCCCAGTATCTGACACTTTTGTCCATATTCTTCCAGAATTTGTTGCACAAGATAAGTTGTGGTGGTTTTTCCGTTTGTTCCGGTCACGCCGATTATTTTTATTTTGCCTATATCGATGCCCCAGAGATTTAGCAGGTACTTATAAACCTCTTCTTTTTTTAATTTTATGATTTTTGAGGTTGTAAAAATCAGCTTGCTATCTATATAATCAGAGCCTTTACCTATGGCCAAAAAAGTGTCTTTGGCCTTTATTTTTCGAGTATCATAATGTATCATATTAATTGATTATAATTTTATTTACGAAGGATTGACAATAGCTACAGGGGTATGTGAGGTATTCTCTTTGACTGAAAAACAATTGGAAAACAAAGAAAACGTAAGCACAAAAGAAATATTTGCAGAGTATAAAAAGACTCTGGACCCCAAATTAAAAGATGTTATATTAACCAAACATTATAATTTGGTCATTTATATAGCGCGCAGGTTTCTGGGTAAAGGAGAGACTCTGGATGATCTGGTGCAGGTAGGCGTCTTGGGCATGCTCAAAGCTCTGGACAATTATGACCCTTCCTTTAACGCTGAGTTTGCTACCTATGCCATGCCTATGATAGTTGGCGAAATCAAACATTACTTTCGCGACCATGCCCGTCTTGTTAAATTGCCCAGGAGATTACATGAACTGAATGCTCAAATAAAAAAACTGGTTTTTGAGTTCCATCAGAACCAGGATAAATCGCCGACCATTGCGGAAATCGCCAAGACTCTGAGCGCTTCCGAAGAAGAGGTTATCGAAGCTATGGAAGCGGGTGAGGTGACCAAGGCTTTAAGCCTGGACGCGCCTTCGTTTGTGTCCGAGCGTAGCGGAGAAGTTGTGGCCAGTTCTAAATCTTCTTTACTGGACTCGCTGGGCGTGGAGCATATGGAAAGCAAGATTATAGACAGGGAAACCCTGAAGTTCGGTATAGCTAATATATTAAACCGGCGCGAGCAGCGTATTATTTATATGCGTTACTACGACAATCTTTCCCAGCAGGAAATTGCCGAATATCTGCAACTATCACAGATGCATGTATCCAGAATCCTACAACACTCTATAGACAAGCTGAAAAAGTTTATAAAAAAAGAAGTAAAGTAGCTACCCGGATTTTATTATTTCGCCTCATCCGGCACTTCGTGCCACCTTTCTCCGTATGCGGAGAAAGGATTACAGCGGGGCAGATACCTTTTTTAACAGAACAATATGTTGTAGAGGCCTTCTCCACTTGTGGAGAGGGCTGTCCGAAGGACTGGGTGAGGCGGAGTTTTAGTTTAGTTAATTTCCAAAAGTATCATAGTCACGTCGTCATTCAGGGAAGTTTTGTCCGTAAAAGTTTTGATTTCATCCATTATCTTCTGGAAGAGGTTTTCTCCAGATAACCAGATGTTTTGCTTGATTAGTTCAATAAGCCTTTGTGTCCCCAGCATTTCATCCTTGCTGTTTTTGGCTTCATTCAGACCGTCGGTGTAGAGAAAGATTTTATCTCCCTTTTCCAGTGTTACTTCTTTTTCCTCGAATTCCGGACTGTTGAACATTCCCAGAAAAACGCCTTCTGTTTCCAGCGACACTATTTCGCCGTTCTTGCGGAAAAGCAAAGGGGAATTATGCCCGGCCTTGGAAAAAACCAGTTTGTTATTAACAATGTCCAGCATGGCCACAAAAGCCGTAACAAAATTTATGGCACTGCCTTCTGTGTATTCTATGAGTTTTTTGTTGGCTACCTGCATGATTTTTTTCGGCGAATATTTTTTTTGATAGAGGTCTTCTAATGTATTTTTGGCCAGTATCATGACCAGGGCTGAAGCCACACCGTGCCCGGAAACATCGCCTATGGCGAAATTCAGGGTTTCGTCTTTTTTGTTTTTTAAATGTATTATACCTTTAGTTTCATTTTCTACTTTATCCAGGCGGTTGGAGATATTTTTTTGCAGGATAAAGAAATCTCCTCCGATTTTTTCAGCGGGAAAACATACTGCGGAAAGCTGATAATTTTTATGCTGAATTTTATTGGCAATCAGCAGGCCTGATTGTATCCTTCGGGCCATGTCCAGGTCACGGGTATTTTTAAGCTCATTACGTTTGATGTTCTTCAGGGTTTCAGCCATTTCTTTTTTGTAGAATTCCTGCTTTTTGTAGAACTGAAAAACAACATAACCGGATATGCCTGAAATGATAAGCAGAAGTATGATTATTATGGCGATCAACATTAAATGAACCCCCTAGTTTAAATTTATGATAACATAATAATAGAGGATGAGTGAATAAGAAGTGAAAAGTGAATCGTGAAAGGTGTGAATGACTTCGCTTCGCTCAGTGCTCGGTCGCCACGCCATAGCTCACGCAACGGCGGGCTGGTTTGGGCTCGGAGCTTTGGAGAGAGGTAAGAGATAAGTGTTAAGAGGTAAGTTAATGCACAAGCATCAAAAAGCTTTTATTCAGTTGGAACTGCTGATTTATTTTTTATTAGCGGGATTTTTAATACCATTTATCTTCAATTTTGTCTGGCAGGAATTAAAAACAAACAAATATAAAGCTGAAATTTATGAAACCAGTCAACAACTGGTTTTTGTGCAGGACTATCTGCAAAATCTCTGTGCAAAGTCATTGGAGGTAATGGTGCAGGGAGATACTTTGCAAATTCAAACCAGCGAAAATGTTTATGAAACAGGACTGAAAAATCAGGCAATATATGTAAAACAAAAAGCATATCGTTATCTCACTACAGATCCGGTAGCCATTTTGGATTTAAAAGTCAATCAACTTCGACCGGGAATGGTTGACATGCAAATCAGGGACAAGCGCAGGACTTATGATATCTATTTATGGTTTTGACATGAAGTTGTTAATCTATTTCGTATTTTAATGGCGCAGACAGATCGTAGTTGTTTAATATATTTACAAAAGAAGCATAGGGCATAGGGATTTTTTTACCCGGATACCGGGAGGCCAGCGATTCAAGTGTATTATTTATTTCTTTTATTGTTGTGTCTAAATCTTTTTTAGATTTGCATTTTGCAAGTTTATCTGCAAATAATGGCAAATCCCGGTGCAGAATATTGTTTACCGGTTCCATAAATTTGTTAAATGATATTCCCGTAGTTACATCGTTATTAATTGATTCCTGGAGACAATTATCAAAAATATTTTCAATAGTTTTACCGATAAGGAATTTGAGATTTTTTTTCTGATTTTTTTCTGTAAATTCTTTTGGCTCACCCATTTGCTGTATATAAACAGCGGCCAGAGCGCACCAGTTTATAGCCCTTGTTCTTAAATCAGCAAGGAAGGGATCATCCTGATATAAGATACAACCGGCTAACCGTCCGTTTTTTTTAACCCATTCTTTAGCCCTGTCATATTTCGGGTGATTGAATTCAGCTAGATTTTCCTGATATGTTCTTTCTGTGTTCCAGTGAGAATCGGGATGCGGCAGACTTATTAATAAAGGCAGGAATTGCCGGTCGGTAGAGATAATGAATTTTAAAATGGACCATTCATTTAATATCTCAACATTTTGACCGAACAAATCATTATATGTGAGAATGCATTTACTCAGGTTTATAGTCGCATTTTCAGATGCATCCGCTTCAGGAACGGTCAGAATTTTGCTGAGACCGGAAATCAATTCAGCTAAAATATCGTTATTTTTTATGAGCGGCTGTTGCTGCGTGGGGATTATTAGGTTATGTTTTTTCGCCGAACAATCCGTATTGCCGGATGTTGCGGGGGTTAAAGATGAATTAATAGCGTAAGCTAAAGCGCTGATCATATTTACCTCAATTATTATTATCGTTGGGAATATGGAGAAAATTCAGAAATTTTTGCATAAATTCTCTATTCCTGAGCTCCTAATTTCAACAAAATAGCCTCAACTTCTTTCATATTGTTTTCTCTTGCCATTTTCAAAGCATTTTTGTTGTAATCTTTTGATTTTGCATGTATATCGATATTCTTGAATTTTAATAATTTTTTAGCAATTTCCATTCGCCTATGTCTGCAAGCATGCAATAGAGCTGTATAGCCATCCTCGTCTTGCACATTAATATTTGTATTTTTTATCTCTAACAATTTTTTAACAATTTCTGTACGTCCCCAATGAGAAGCCCAAATTAGGGCTGTTCGATTACCTCTAGCTTTAATGTTGACATCAATTTTTTTATTCTTTAGCAATTCTTTTACAATTTCAATATTGCCATTAAGGGAAGCCCATATTAATGCTGTCATATTCTCAAAATCCTGCACATTAACATCAATATCCCTTGTTTTTAGCAATTCTATGACCACGTCTGTATGTCCTAATCTCGCAGCGCTGGTTATAGCATAATTTTTATCAAACCTGCTTTGTCCGTTAACATCTGCGCCCGCCTGCAGTAGCTTGATAATGGCAAAACTATATTTATGTACTGCATTTATTAATTCATTGGACAGGAATCCGGGTTTTTTTATGGTATAAAGGGATTTTCTGGTGAAACCCAATTTCTCCAGGTCTCTGATAAGATTCTTTAAAACAGCATCCTTATTGCTTTGACTGAGCCTGGTTATACAGTTCCAGATGGAAATTCTGGCGCTTTGCTGTTCGTCAGACTTGCGCAGTTTTTTAGCTTCAGGCCTGGAGTTTTTTGCCAAAAAAGACAAATCGTTTGCATTACCTGTGATTTTGATTTCGGACAGCAGGACCCTTAACATTTTATTATTGTCGGCCGGGTCTAATTTCAAAAATTCTTCCAGTATTTTCCAACCGTCATCACTTTCAAAAATATTAATACCTTCGGCAAGCTCCCTGAATGCGGTCTGAATTATTCCCGGGATTTTTGATTTAATAATATCAGCTATGATTTTATGTTTTTGCATAATAAACCATCAAATTATCGGAAGAAAAGCAGGGAAAATTCAGTGTTTATTTTTTACAGAGAGGAAAGCCCATAGCCTCTCGTTGCGCCAGATACCCGGCAGCGCATTTTTTGGCCAGGTTGCGGATGCGCCCTATATACTGGGTACGCTCGGATACGCTTATGGCACCACGCGCGTCCAGCAGGTTAAAGGTATGCGAGCATTTCAAACAGTAGTCATAAGCGGGCAGGACCAACTCTTTATCAAGGCAGTTTAGAGATTCTTTCTCAAAAAGGTTGAAGAGTTCGGAAAGCATTTTGATATCCGCGACTTCAAAGTTGTATCTGCTTTGTTCTTTTTCGTTTTGCAGGTACACATCGCCGTACTTGATACCTTTTACCCATTCAATGTCATAAACCGATTCCACTTTCTGGATATACATTACCAGACGTTCCAGCCCATAAGTAATTTCCACGGAAACAGGCTTCAGTTCTATCCCTCCTGCCTGCTGGAAATAGGTGAACTGGGTGATTTCCATACCGTCCAGCCACACTTCCCAGCCCACTCCGGCAGCTCCTAACGTAGGTGATTCCCAATTGTCTTCCACAAAACGCAGGTCATGTTCTTTGCATTTAATGCCGATTTCTTCCAGGCTTTGCCTGTAAAGCTCCTGTACATCCAGCGGTGAAGGTTTCAGAATAACCTGAAACTGAAAATAATGCTGCAAGCGATTGGGGTTTTCGCCATAGCGTCCGTCAGTAGGGCGGCGTGAGGGTTCTACATAGGCCACATTAAAGGGTTCCGGGCCCAATACGCGCAAAAAGGTTGCCGGGTTCATAGTACCCGCGCCTTTTTCCATGTCGTAAGGCTGCTGAATAATACACCCCTGATTTGCCCAGAAGGATTGCAGTTTAAGAATTACGTCCTGAAAGTTCATATAGAAAGATTAACAAAAAATCAACAAATAGGCAATGCAAGAGCTATTTGCCAGATCACATAATATACTACGAACGTCTGATGATAATTTTTCTGATTAATTCATTCAGTGCGTTATTGAACTCCTCAAGTATTTCCTGGCGTTGTTTGATAGCTTCCGGAAAACCGGCTTTCTTCTCATTGGAATAACGAAATTCTCTGTCTATTATACCTTGCAAACTTTCAGAGATTTTCAGCTCAGATGTCAACTGCTGTAAGCTAAAAACGAAACGTGCCTCAACTCCCATTTTCATGTAATCTGTTTGATTATAAATAGTTTTTTCTGCTTCCAATGCTTTATCCAATCGTTCTTTGTGACCAAGCTGATCAATCATAACTTTGTTAAAATCATCAGAAATAATATTATCAATTTGGTCCGCAATATATCTTTTCAAATATTGGACCTTATCTATTAACGGCTCAACCTGATTACCTATAGTATCGTCATAATTTGTTTTGCCAAGTATCAAGCCTTTGAAATCATATAAACTGTTTTCCAGGTTGCGTAAAATATCCGCGGATTTAACTCCAAACGACTGAATGTCTTGAAGATCAATAAAAACAGTATCACCGTAATTTAATCTTGCGAAAATATTTTCAACCTGACTGATTATTTTATTGAACATAGTTCCCTCCTTAACTAACTTTACAAAGAATATATCGTACGGATTTTTTGTTTTTCCCATTTTTTTGCGGCAATTTTGTTGAAATTTTATTTTAATGCTTACGAAATATTGAAAGATATAAGCTGCTGCATAACCAAGATGTCATCCCCGACTTGATCGGGGATCCAGTATCACACCAAATTCTGGATTCCCGCTTTTGCGGGAATGACAGTTTATGTCAAGAGCTTAATATTTCAAGAAAAGAGGGCTCTATGTATAAAACAAAGATTATTGCTTATGTAAACGCTGCGAAAAAAGCCGAGGCTATTGTAACGACATATGAGTCTTTACGCGGTTCGGTAGACTCACTGGAAGTATTGCGTTTATTACCTCTGGATATCTCTATGAACCTGATATCCCTGAACAGAATAATCAATACCGATCCTTACAATCATAATATGGCCATGATCAAAGGTGAGGACTGGAACGTACCAGAGACCTATGTCATGAGCTGTCGCAAATCACCATGGGGCAGATTGATTTTTTCCGGTGCTGATTTCATCTTACAAAAGCTTTTTCGTTCTCCGATAACTGAGGGTGAAGTGCAGCTGGCGAAAGAAACAGCACTCACACAGAACCAATTTTTCCCAGAAGCTATGTGGCGTATGGTGCTGGACAAATATAACGGAAGAATTCCCATTGATATTTATATGCCCCCGCTAGGAACAGTACTACTACCACATGAGCCCGTATTCCGGGTAGAAGGCCCGGGTGAACTCGCCGCTCATTTTGAGCCGGCTTTGATCCCTATATTTTATCCGATGCTGGTGGCCACGCATTTTTACCAACTCAATGATCATGCATCATCAATGTTTTTTTTACAGTCACTACGCAGTTCGGTTAATCCTTTAATGGACATAATGATCAACCATGCTGCTTTGCCAGCCGGACACGACTGGGCTTCCAATAACGCGGCTGCCGCGCTTTTTGAGGATATCTGGTCTTCAGGAACAGTGGCGCACAGGTTGATGAGCTTTTTAATGTCCAAATACGCTGCTCTGGGATCGCTTGATCCGGAACTGGATGCATACAGACATATAGCCAAGGCCATGCCTAAACCCATGTTTCTTGTAGATCTGGTAGATACTATACGCTGTGGAGTACCAAAAGCCATACAGGCCATAAAAGAATCTATGATCGCAGGCAAAGCAGAAGATTTTCACTGCATTCGTCTGGACAGCGGCGACATGAAAGAGCTGACCATAGCTACGTTGAAAATCCTTCAAGAAAATGGACTTAACCACGTCAGACTGGCTATTTCCGAAAGTGTGGAAGTAAAGATGAAACATGAAATTATCAATTTGGTTAAAGAGGCTGGATTTGATCCTTCCAGAGTGGGCTTTGGGGCTGGTGGAGCTGTAGCCTGGAAAAATAAAACACGTGATGATGCCAGCGCTGTTTATAAGGAAGTGGAAGCTGGCAATCAGGCTGTTTTAAAGTTAAGCAATGCCATCGGCAAAATGTCTTTGGCCGGGAAACCTGAAATTTACAGAAATTATGAGGCTAAAAATGGCATACAGTCTATAACCGGTCAGGTTGGTGAGTGCTTGCCCGGTTATTATCCAATAATGATTAAAGCAGTACATCAGGGACATTATCAATATTCAGAGACAAATTCTGATCAAGCAGTAAAAGAACGTGTAAAAGATCAATGGGAATCACTCACACAGCAAAAGATAGAAAAATCTACAAAGACCAGGTTTCTTGCCTGGAGCTTTGTTTCTTTGCATGCCCCACATTTACTGAGAGAATTTGAGAAAAATTATTAGAGGAGAATGCCTGATATGAATTATAAAATTATAGCGCAAAGAATTAAAGTTGGTTTCGGGTGTATAGATGTTACACCGACTTTTATGGATTTTTGTAAAGGTATACCTGTCCAGGAATTGCCTGTACCGAATGGTGAATCTATAGTTCCTTTAATAAATCTGCTGGTACGACTTCCCTGGAATTTTTCATTTGCTTCTCTGGACTGGCATCCCTGGAAACCGTTATTCCCGCAAGACCATATTTCATTTGCCAGTCGTCATAAGGTAGAGCCGTTCAGCGAAGTGCCAACATCTTATGGCCCCCAAGTAGCCTGGCCTCGTCACGGAATGGCCGGAACGCCGTGGGCACAGCTTCATCCCGGTATAAATGATGTGTATTTTGATATGATTTTACGTAAAGGTAAGGAAATTGATCTGGAATCATATTCCGCTTTTATGTATACAAACCGTAAAACAACAGGTTTGGGCGAAATGATTAAAGCCCGCGGGGTAAATCTCATGATTTTCGCGGGTTTGGCCTTTGATTATTGTGTTAAATATAATGCGCTGGACTCTGTTCTCAAATTCGGATTTGAAACCTGGGTTGTGCTGGATGCATGTCGCAGCACAGGTATTCCTGAAGGTTCACATGAACAAGCAATAGCCGAGATGGTTGATGCCGGAATACGTATGGTTCTTATGGATGACGTAATAAAACTTTTTCAAAGCATCAGACCTCCGGAGATGGAACAATTGAATATGGGCAAGAATTACAAATATAGCAATGTAGCAATATGAGACACAAAGTTGTAAGTTTTACGGAGCCATATCTGGCCAGTCTGGAACAGTTTAATCCGGTTGTCGGTAATCCTGAATATAATGCTGTTCGAATGATCAACAAGATGGTAATGGCCGCGGCCCAGGGCGCGAAAGTAACTATATTCCCGGAACTGGCTTTAAACGGCTATCATGCTCAGGATCTTTTCTTTAACGAAATGATCATGGATAGAACTGAAGAAGCCATAGAAATGCTGCGTTATGCGGCACGACAGTTGAATATCGGGTTTATAACATCTGTTGCCTGTCGAAATCCCGAACAATATAAAGGAGAAAAATATCTGGTAAACAGGCTTATGATTTATATTCCCGAAGAGAAGATAGATTTTACGCGCAACAAAACAACCCTGCCTGATTATCAGGAATTCAGAGAATATCGTTATTGGGAAATAGGTGATCCGGCAGATATTCGTCCGGTTGCACTTAAAAATATCAGCTTAGGCGCGTTAATCTGTGAGGAATCATGGAACAATCCCGCTGCCTTTCCTGATCCCAGAGAGCGCTTATACAGACATGACCCGGTTGAAATTATTCATAGCCAGACACCGTTAAATGTAAATATTAATACCTCTGCCTCTCCCGATTGGCTGGGAAAAGACCGGATACGTCATAACATGCAGTCTGTGGTAGCAAGAACCTATAAGACCCCGCAGATATTTTTGAACCTAGTTTGCGGACAGGATGAGTTATTATTTATGGGCAAGAGCTTTGTAATGAACAGCCGGGGAGAAATGGTCGCGGAAATGAAGGTCGGCAAGGAAGATACGCTGCTGCTGGATCTGAAGAATATAAATAATATGCAACCTTTAAACATTGATATTTCCAAACCGCAATCCGAAGATGAACTTATGGAACACCTGGACAAGATGTTCAGGTTATATCTGCGCGACTACTTTTATAAAAGCGGATTGGGAAAATTTGAACAGGAAACTGATCTGGATATCAATCCTTATTGGTTTATGGATCATCAAAAAGCCGAACGGATTATAAGACCATACAAAGATCGTCCCGTATTACAGCCCGAAGTTGTTATCGGATTATCCGGTGGAGTGGATTCCTCTTTGGTAGCAACAATCTGCGCCAGACATCTGGGGCCAAAAAATGTTAAGGGTATTATTATGACTTATCGAGAAAATGAATACACCCAGCCTGAATCTATAACTTTGGCTAAAGAATTGTCCGGTAACCTGGGTATTGAAACCGTGGAAATCCCGGTTTATGAAAATACTATTAAATTTTATCAGCCATATATCGGTTTCGAAGAAGGAGACCTGACCCATCAGAATATGCAGGCGCGATTGAGAATGATTATTGCCTGGGCTGTAGGTAACAAGGAAAACAGGGTAGTAATGAACACTACCAATTTTACCGAAGCTGCCTTAGGCTACGGTACTATCGGCGGCGATCTGCTCGGGCTTCCCCTGATAGCTTCTTTGCCCAAGACTCTCGTGCGACGTTACGCTGACTGGCTTTCTAAACAAATGTCATCTATGTCCAGAGAAATGATCTGGCGCAAACCCAGCGCGGAACTTGCTCCTGATCAATTTGATGAAAATGAGCTGGGAGAATATGATGTCATAGACCCGATCCTGGAATCGTTAAGGATAAGCAGGGGTAATATTAAAGATGCCTTGAAACGTTTTTATCCAGTTAATGGCAATACTGAAGAAAAAAAATTATTTATTGATCATTTCAAGTTTTTAGCTGCAAAATTACTAAAAGGAACAGAATTCAAACGTAATTATTATAACCGTACACCGCAGTTTACTTCTTTTGCCTGGCTACGCTGGATATGGCCCATGGCCAATGGACATTTCGATATCGACAGGTACATTCAAGAAGCTGTAAACGAATTGACCTAACCTCACCCCGGCCTGACAGCCGAGACCCCACCTGCCTTGCGACGTCCTCAGTCAGTTATGTCACCCCGGATTTAATCCGGGGTCCAGTATTTACAAGGCATACAGAAAGGCTGGATCCTCTGGTCAAGCCAGAGGATGACATCTTCGGACAGCCCGATAAGCTATAAATGTTTTTTGATTTTTTTATTTCCCTGAGATTTTTTCAGAAAACGTCGATATATTTATTAAAGGCAGATTATTCAGGAAGGAAGGTTAAACATGGCGACAACGATTTCAACCCAACCTCTTCACAAAACAAATTTCGCGACTGCCACTGTAGCGAAATCTGATATTCAAAAAAATATTGATATTCAAAAAAATCTTGCCATGTTCGGGCTTTTACAGCTATCGGAAAATACCAAAGGCAAGGGTCAGTGGGATGGAAATCTGGCCAGTGCTTTCGGCAGGATGGCAATTAATATTTATGCAAGACAAAGCGGCACAACCAAAGAAAATTTTGCCGAATCCTTAAAAACCGATTGTTTCCTTGTGTCCGGTCTGAGCGGACAGGAAGCTAAAGATTTTTCTTTTTTAAAAGGTATAATGTTAAAATTAATGAATTACAGGGAGCTGACCCCGTCTGAAAAAACAACGATTAAAGATACTTGGCAAAAATATAATATCTATAAAGACCCCGACTCCAAACTTCGTACTGATGACGTGCAAAAAGTAATGTTAACCGTGATTCATAAAAAAAGTAAGCCTGTTCTTCCGGGGAAAAGTGTAGAACACAAACCATTATTTGACATACAGAAAAAGACGGCCGAATTGTACGCCCTGATGAGTACTAACAGATTTGAAGCAAAGACCGGGCTAAAAGGAGATGCCGAAGATGTGGAAGTAGCCCGAATTAATAAAACCTACACAGCGCACGAACTTAGAGAACTGTCCAAGATCAGGGAAGAATTGATAACACTGAAAAATGTAGTTCATGAGCTGACCAGAGCGCCGGAAAGCATATCTATGCAAAGGCTGGAACCTGGTTCCCCCAGCTATTATTTAGGTAAATTTGATCAGAAGTATGGTAGAAATCATGAAATAGTAAAAAGGAGAATCGCTTCATTAATAGCCGCTGCTTATGGAGATTTGAACCAAAAGAAAAATGTTTCGCTGGCAGAAGTGGCTTTTTATCTTAATAAGCCGGGATTAAGGGATAAAGATATTCTTAGAGTTTTTATTAAACAAATCGAAAGCGTATTGGAAACCAATAAAGTTTTTTTTAACAAGTATATCAATAAGGAAAACAACCACAGTAAATATGCCGCTATATTGCTTGATCAATCCGGGAAAAATTATTATTTCGGAGTAGACAGACTGGCATTCAAAGCGAACTCCAAAAACGCGGCTGTTATCAGAAATATTAATAGAGAAGCCCTTATGGATAATGTACGCGAATATGTTCCCAATGAAAGAGTTTATCTGGGAAAAAAACATTATGTTTGCGCGGATTTCGCAAAAGCAGCTAATGGTAATCCGGCTGCGAATTATACAGAAAACGTTGACGGAAAGTTGAAAGCCGTGATTAATAAGCTGGAAGACAATATGCCCGGAGTAATAATCGGAGCGAACTCAATGTTCCCCAGCGGCTCAAAACATGTGGGAGTTTTATTGCAGAAACGTGACGGTTCTCCGATAGTATTTCATTTTTGGGGTGGAGCAGGCATGCATAACAATTGGCGTGGAATAGTTTCCGCGAATGAGCCTGGTAAATTCGCTGTAAACGGCGATGTGAGGCTCAAAGCCAGAATTGAAGACCAGATCGGACTGGAAAGAATAGCTTCAGGCACAACGAATAGAGATGTTATGATTGCCTCCTCTCGTACCTATAGAAGACATAAGTAACTATTTTTATTATTCCAGTTTTCATATAGTAATTTAATTTTGAGTTTCGACCTGAAGACAAACAGCAAGGCTTTTTACAAAGCTCAAATTATCTAGAATATTATTGAAAAAGCTATCATAAACGTAATAATAAAAATAGCTGATAAAGCAATAATAAAAATGTTATCGGCAAGTTTTTCATATTTAATAGCGATAATTTCCTTTTCCGAACGAATTGATAAAAAAGATAATAAACTTGCTGCGGCCAGTAAAACACATACGATTTCCGTTATTTCATCCAGATAAGTGGCTTCATTTATTTTTGTTATTTTTAGCGATGTCAAAACCACCAGGCAAAAACCCAACAGGTTGGAGGAAGTGCTTAAAATATGTTGTGAACTAAATCTTGCCATTATTTTTCTTTAGCATAAATTGCCAAAAAAATGGTAACACTTAGAGAAATGGCAGTCAATTATTAAACGAGGTATAATTTGTCAACAACCGAGAGTTACTTGTCCGCCTTCGTCTGCGACTACACCGCGACAGTCAACTTGGGAACATAGAGCTACAGTGAATTTTGTACGCGTAATCCGGTTATTAGTCCTGCAATTGAGTAAGGGTTTCCAAAGGGAACGATACCCTTTGGTCCGGCGAAGCTTAAAGAGCGAAGACGGAGGGGGTTCAGCGAACGCAGTGAGCGCCGAAGGGGGCGAAGCCCCATTGGAAAACACTAGTTATAAGTGTCGATGGAGCCCCCGGGCAGAATTGAACTGCCGACCTCCACCTTACCATGGTGATGCTCTACCAACTGAGCTACAGGGGCCTACTATCAAACTTGATCTATTATATCAAAAACCAACTGAGTCCCGAAATTGCCGAAATCTTTGATTTTCTGCAATTTCGAGGATCCTCGAGAAATAACGTCATCGCTAGAGGCGAGGACTATTTCTCGGGACTACAGGGGCTTATCTCTATACGTTAAACGATATTATACAATGAACAGGATTTTTTGATAATTCATTTTCGTAAGAAAGTATAAAGTGAATCGTGAATAGTGAATAGTGAAGCGTGAAGAGTAAATTTCAAGTCAATGGTGTCATACTGAGCTGGTCACTACCTTTCTACCTCATCTCTACGATTCAACAAATGCTCAACTAAACAAAAAACTCCCTCCGACATCTCCATTTTCCGAAAATCACGTTTTACGTTATAATGAATAATAATGTTCAATATCACGCCGTCAACCAAGCTGGATAAATACATAATTCAGCTTCGCAAAGCTATCTCAGACCCGCTGGATATCAGACAACTCCTGCTTTATCTGATTACCAATATTTCCAAAGAACTGCATTTGGAAAATATTTCCTTTCTTTTGCACAATAAAGACGCTGAAGAATATGAACTCAAGGAATCTATAAAACTTAACAAAAGTTATCTGACTATCAAAGAAAACAGTGCTCTGGTCCAGTATTTCCATAACAAACGAGACCTGATTTTTTTATCACGCATCAAAAATTATATTTTCAAACTGGAAAAAAAATCACAAATCAAAAAAGCTAACCTCGATCTCTTAAAAGAACTGGCTAAAGATATGGACGGGCTTCAAGCCGAGCTGGCTGTACCGTTTTTTAGAGACAACTATTTGCTGGGCATACTTTGTATCGGGCAGAAAAAGTTTAACAAAAAAATAACCCGCGGTGACCTTTCTTTCGTGCTCACCATTTCCAATGAGTTCGCCAACATGATCCATTCCGCGGTTATGTATGAGGAACTGAAAAATAAAGAAAAAGAAATCACCTCTTTGTACGAGGTGGGCAAAGTTATCAGTTCGCTTTTCGATTTCAAAAAAACCTTTGATGTGATTGTGCGCAATACCTCAATTCTTTTAAAAGCGCCCAAGATTTTAATCCTGCTTTATGATGATTTCGAAGCCAAGTTTGTTATCAAGAAATCATTCGGATTTACAGATTTTCAGCTTTCCAAAATTGAGGAAACAGTACGTTTCAAGGAATGTACACAAACATTATCAGGCTCTTCGGACGGAATTCTGATGAAAAACAAAGAAGAAAATATTCACTATGAACAATCCATTTTGCTGGATCTTGGCATTAATTCAATTATTTCCATTCCTTTGTTTGATGAGGACCTCAAAATTATCGGTGAGCTTAGAATTATGCGTCCGGTTAATCAGAAACCTTTTAACGAAAGGGACAAGGAAATCTCTACCAACCTTTCCAACAATATCATGGTAGCTCTGTCCAATTCCAAACGTTATCAGAAATCAGAAGAGAACCTCATTGAGTTATCCACTGTTTATAATATTACCAAGTCGCTGACCTCGGAATTTGAACTGGATAAAATCCAGAAAAAAGTCTGCTCCATTTTTACGGATGTGCTGAATTTTCAGCGCGCCATACTTTATCTATACGCCAAAGGCAATTTGCTCGTGCCGCAAAGCGCCAGCGGCTGGGATGAGGAATTATACAAAAACCTGAATCTGGATATTTCCAAGACCTGGGAAGGCAAAGCCCTGATAGAAGGCCGTATTTTTCAGGTAACTCCCACAAGTTCCGACGGTTATGACCGGACATCGATTTCAGCTCTGGGCCTGGTCAATTTTGTGGTAATACCGCTGCTTATTCAGAATAAAAAACCGATCGGCGTTATGGTCATTGATACAGGCAAGGAAACCCAGGGGAAAAGCAAGATTAACCTGAGACTGCTTACGGCTATAGCCAATCAGTCAGCGATAATTATAGAAAACGCCCGTTTGTATAAAGAAAGCGAAGAACTTAATGAACAGCTCAAAAAAGAACAGGCCAGGACTGCCAAAGAACTGCAAATAGCCCGCTATATCCAGCAAGCGCTTTTATCTTCCAAATTTCCAGAAAACAAAGCGCTGGCAATTTTCGGCACAAACATTCCGTGTCGTGCGGTTGGTGGAGATTTTTATCACTTTATAGCGCATGACGAGAAAAATCTGGGCATCGTCATCGGGGACGTTTCGGGCAAAGGTATTCCCGCGGCACTGCTTATGACCATGACCAACAGTCTGTTTTCGGAATTCGGTAAACGTTTCGATTCCCCGGAAGTGATTATGCAGAACACCAATACCTCCCTGCAGAGTTACCTCAGCAAATCGCCGATTTTTTATGTTACGGCTTTTTACGGTCTGATCAATATGGACAGCAATCTTCTTAAATATTGTAAAGCCGGACATAATCCTCCTATTCTTTACAGGGCCGGCACTGAGGAAATTATTTATCTGGATAGTGAGGGCACCTATCTGGGAACTTTTGATGACGGCGGATTTATAGAAAAAAATATTCTGGTCAGTAACGGAGATAAACTTATTCTGTATACGGACGGCATAACCGAAGTAAAAAATACCAAGAAACAATTATTTTCCAAGGAACGGTTAGCTCATCTTATCAAAACCAACAGCACTCTGCCCGCTGAAAAATTAACCAAACTGCTTATCAGTGAAGCGGAACGCTACGGCGATTACCGGGAGTTTGCGGATGATATTACTCTGGTTATAGTGGACTTTAAGGAGCTTAATCCCTTCAAGGAAACGACTTTGTATAAATTGAATTATAAAATAAAAAACAAACTGCCCAACATCAAAAAAACAATAAAAGAATTATTAACTAAATTAGAGGCTTTAGAAATTAACAAAAAGGTTTATAATTATATCAGGCTCTGTATATCCGAAAGTTTATTGAATGCTTATGAACACGGCAATAAACAGGACCCGAAAAAAAATATAGAGATTAAAGGGATTATTACCAATCGTAAAGTAGAAGTTAAGATTACTGATGAGGGCAAGGGGTTTGAGTCAGGGAAGTTGAATTACTGCGATAACCAGATCGATACGACAAACCGGGGAAGGGGAATACTGATAATAAAAACATTTATGGATGAAGTCCGGTTTAATGAAACTGGTAATGAAATTACTTTAATTAAATATATTTGAAAAGGAGTGCATCATGAGAAAAGTTTCAACTGAGAAAAAAGGAAATGCCGTGGTTTTAAACGTAGAAGGGGATATAGAGTTTGATGATTCCATTCAGCTCAATGAAACTTTTAACAATATTATAAAAAAAGAATCGCCCAAGATAGTGCTCAATTTAAAGGAATGTAATTACATAGACAGTTCCGGCCTGGGTTCTCTGGTGGAGGGTCTGAAGGCAACGCAAAAAGCAAATGGGGATTTAAGGCTGGCCAATCTGAATGAAGATTTCAAGGAAATTTTAATGATGACCAGAATAATTAAATATTTCCAGATTTTTGATAATGTAGATGATGCGGTAAAAAGTTTTAATTAAAAAGTAAGAATCTGTTTCCGGGGGAGAAAATTTGATAAAAACACTGGCCGAAGCTCTGGTTGAAAAGAATATTATATCTCCCAAATATTTAAGTGAGATCAGCAATAAAGTCGCTATTCAAAACGAATCTTTCGTAAATGTTCTGGTGAATAACGGGTATGTGGACGAAACCAAACTGGCACTGTTTATTGCCCAGTATCTGAACCTGCCTTTTGTGAACCTTACCAATAAAAAAACCGATAAAAGTGTTTTATATGTACTTCCTGAAAAGTTAGTCCGCGAAAAGAATATTCTGCCTCTTTTTAAAGTAACTGAGTCCCTTATTCTGGCCATGATTGATCCCATGGACTATTTAACGATTGAGGAAGTAGAGAACATTACCGGCCTCAGAGTAGAACCTGTAGTTGTTAGCCTTTCCGATTTGTCTTCTGCAATTAACAGGCTATTCGGAGCAGGGACCTCTATAAAAAATATTATAGAAAGCATAGATCAGAAATCTGTTGAATCACTGGATTTCATCGATGAAAGCGGCATATTTAAACAGCGTGAAGACCAGGGACCAGTGAATAAGCTGGCTTACCTTATAATTTCTTCGGCTATTCATGACAGGGCTTCGGATATTCATATGGAGCCCAAGCAAAATGGTATGGATGTAAGGTTTCGTCTGGACGGCGTTTTGCACAAAATCTGGACATTACCGCATAATCTGAGTTTTCCGCTAATCTCCAGTTTGAAAATTCTGGCCAAGATGGATATTGTTGAAAAGAGGCTGCCTTTAGATGGCAGTTTCAGAATTCAGTGCGACAATAGAATCATTGATATTCGCGTTTCCAGTTACCCCATGATTTATGGCGAAAAAGTAGTTTTACGTCTGCTGGACCAGGATAGCAGTATTTTTGATCTGGAAAATTTGGGCATGGCTCAGGATATGCTTGGTCAGATCAAAAGTTTTATTCATAAGAACTTTGGAATATTTCTGGTCACCGGGCCCACCGGCAGCGGCAAGACAACCACTTTATATGCCATTCTTAATCAAATCAAAAGCATAGAAAAAAATATCGTGACCATAGAAGACCCGGTCGAGTATCACATCAACCTGATAAATCAGAGCGAAATAAATAATAAAAGCGGACTTACATTTTCCAGAGGGCTGCGCTCAGTTTTGAGGCAGGACCCGGATGTAATTCTGATCGGAGAAATCCGTGACCGCGAGACAGCTGAAATTGCTTTTCAGGCTGCTCTTACCGGGCACCTGGTGTTTTCTACTCTGCATACCAACGATACTGCCTCAACCATAGCCAGGCTCATTGATATGGATATTGAACCTTATCTGATTTCATCGGTACTTCTGGGTATCCTTTCTCAACGTTTGCTGCGCAGGACCTGTAAAGACTGCCAGGATATTTATACACCGGATGAAGAAATGTTAATCTGGGGTAACATGGACCATTCCACAACCTTTCTCAAAGGCAAAGGTTGTAAACTTTGTCGCAACACAGGCTTTAAGGGCAGGGTTGGTATATTTGAACTTTTAACCATGAACGACCACTTAAAAGATTTGATTAATCATAATAAATATTCAGAACTGGAAATAAGGGCTGCTTCTTCAAAAGATAATTTTGTCTCTCTGAAGGATGACGGCCTGCAAAAAGCCAGACAACAGTTTACTACACTGGAAGAGGTTTTTCGAGTTGTTCAGTAATTTAGAACTGGCGTTTTTCTTCAAGCAGCTTCATTACCTTGTGAAACGCGGTATAAGTCTTTATCCGGCAATAGAACTGATCTACGTGGATGTTGGCAGTAAAAGTCTGAAGAAACCTTTAAAAATAATACTTAATGCCTTAAAGGAAGGCGGGAATTTTTCAGATATATTATACGAAAAAATCCATATACCGCTTTTTTTGGTTAATATCATCAAGGTTGGTGAGAACGAAGGTACTATGGAACATGCCCTTGCCAAAGCCAGCAATTACCTGGAAAGCAAGATTGAGCTCTGGAACAAAATTCAGTCCGCGCTCGCTTATCCTATTATTCTGGTTTGTCTGGGCGTGGGCATCTTAACCTGGATAATGATTGCCATTATCCCGCAATTTGAGCTTATTTATCAGCAGGCCAATGTTAAGCTGCCTTTACCCACAATTATTATTTTCAAATTACGTCATTTTTTTGCTCTTTACTGGTGGACAATCCCTCTGGTTATCGGCAGCATTATTCTGATTATAATCATGTTGCTGCGGGACAAATTAAAATATTATCTGTCCCAATATGTTTACTCTATACCGGTTATAGGCACAATCGCTTATTATTTCACGCTCATGAACTTTTTATCTAATCTGGGTTCGCTACATAGCTCCGGAATTCAGCTGGTAAAATCCATGAGCCTCACACTGGAGACAACCCAAAATCTTTATTTCAAAACCAAGCTCAAGCAAGTTCTGCCGCAGGTGATCGAAGGCAAAAAACTTTCCATTGCGTTATGGGAAACCAAGTTTTTCCCAGCCATAGTAATCAAAATGATCATGGCCGGCGAAGAAAGCTCGGAACTGGATAAAATTTTACTGCAGCTTACCGATTATTTAAACGATGAACTGGATAACCAGTTGAAAAAATTTGTTTCGCTTATAGGGCCGATTTCACTTATTATTATCGGATTTTTTGTGGCTTTTATCAGTCTGGCTTTCCTGTTGCCGCTTTTTCGCATGACCGGCGTAGTGCATAATGTCAGGTAAGGTTCCAAAAGGCTATTTACTTTTAGAAACAGTAATCGCATTATTTTTACTGTCCGTGATCATTCTTCCCTGGATCGGATTTATCAGACAAAGCAACAGCCAGCAAGTTGTTAATGATTTGCAGCAGTTTTTTGCGACCAAGAAGGTTTTTCTGCAGGTGTTGAACGGAGAAATTAACGAACCTCCTCTGCGGTCCGGCATGGAACGTTACATTATCAAGAAAATACCGCTGGATAACAATCTTTATCAGCTTCAGGTCGATCTTGTAATTAATGGAAAAATCAAATATTCACTGGTGGGGATTGCACAATGAGAAAAGGTATAACTCTACTGGAAACTTTAATCGCTTTGTTTATTTCTTCCATTCTTTTCGCAGCTCTTTTTCATCTGACGGGTTGGTCCTTCAGGGAGTCGGTGAGCACAATCAGGGATTACAAGAATCTGAGCCGGGAATTAACCGCAGTGGTTCAGTATGAAAAGAGTGTGCTTGGCGACTCTCAGCCTTCTTTGAATATCAAGGCAGTATCAGTTAATGATTCTGTAAATATGTTGGAGTTCAAAAGTCAGTCAGGTTACAAAGGAGTAATTTTTAAGTGACAAAGAAAAAAGGCTTTGTACTTTTTTATACAGTAATTTTTTTGATGGTAATTTCTATTTTGATTATGGCCGTTAACGGTATAGTACGCGTTGGCTCTGCTTCTGTTTACGAATTCATGGAACAGGACCAGAAACTGCTTATAGATTATTCGTTAAAGAAAATCGGTACCAAGCTGCAGACATCAATTACCTTGGTAAATGGGTTGGGGAAGAGTTTCAAGGTTTCGGCGGAAAAGTAAGTTCGCCCCCCGCCTTACCCAGACTTCACTTTAATTGCATTCCAGCTAACTGTCCGAAAATAATCCCTTATATGTCATTGCGAGCGAAGCGTAGCCCTCCTTCGCCTTAAGGCTACGGCGGGGCAAGCAATCTATGTTACTTTCAGTGGATTGTTTACCAGCCATAACATTGTGACAGCTGGCTTCGTCGATGCTCCTCGCAATGACAGAAAAAATATTTCCGGACAGTTTTTAAAGACACCAAGACTTGCCGGATAGAGGCGTTATGCAGCACCCATTCCTGTAAGCGAGCTATAGAAAGAGTTCATGTCTTTGTTTATATCGGTTGATGCTTGAATATTCTTAAAGAAGGTCAGATAGTTCTGGTTTTTTACATCAACGGATTTATCCATAGCAGTGATCGCGTTTGTAATATCCATAAAATCTGACAATGTAGTAAGTGTTACTTCTGAAGCATTTGTACCGGAAGAGGCACTTAATATTTTATTAGTAGCGGCCAAGAAGTTGCTTCCTGTATCGACATTAACTTCCTGCATAGCCGAAGCCTGCTTTACCCACTCCATCATCTTGCCGGAACCGCCTGTTTCCTTGGCATCAACCAAGTTGATATTATAAGCTGCTGACATGACACTGTTGAGGTTATCGGCTGACATATTGCGCAGCGAATTTAACAAAGCTGTAGGGTCTTCGGCGTTTCTGTTTTGAATGAGACTGGCCATGACATTATTCATTCCCATAATTGCCTGGTTATTTCCTGTATTTTTTATTTTTGCTGACACAGTCCCGACTTCCTTGGCCAAAGAAGAAATACCGGCTAATTGAGATTCAGAACCGAGCAAGGATTGGCTCAGGCTGGCAATACTGTTGTCAGTGGCATTACCAAAAGTTGCATTCAGTAAGCCCTGAGCGCTATACATTTTTACCTGACCTGCTGAATTTTTCGTAATGGAAGGAGTAATGTCAGTTGAGGTTCCGAAAGTAGAATTGAGAAGACCTTGAGCTGTATACAGCTTTACCTGTGCAGCCGGGTCCGAGGAAGACTCAGGGTACTCGGTTGAAGTGTCAGGTTGAAGCAAGGATTGGGTAAGATCCGCGGCAGAACCGGTTGTGTTTCTGCCGAAAGTTAGGTTTAATAAATTTGAGGAACTGTTTAGTTCGGATATATTGGTCATTGCAATCTCCTTTATCTGCGGTCAAAATAGGGGCCATAATTATTATCGGTAAAAAATGAAAAAACTTTAATTTTTTTAGAAACTTTTGGTAAATAATGTTTGTAAAATATAAAAAGGTTTTAAAAAGGAGGTTTATTATGTTTCGTAAATCAATTACAGAAAGTAATATTTTGATGCTTTTAGCTGTATCGGCGGCGGCTTTGATAATATTATGGGGGTGCGGTGGTGATACCCCAACAAAAAAATCATTCGATTATAATGATTTAAAATATCGTTTGCAGTTGACTGAAGAACAGTCTGCGAAATTTGAACCTATAATTAATCGATATGAAGAACAAACAGAGCAACTTATTATAACCGCTGATAAAAAAACTCCGGAAGAGAAATATCAGTTTATGGTAGATAATTTTAATTTGATGAAAGAAAGTTTATTGGCTGAATGCACGCCCATTTTAAGTGAGGGACAACTTAATAAATTCAAACTGATGCTGGATGGTACGATAACCAGGATACTACCAAGGAAAGTTCAGAAAGTAAAAATGAATAATAAAAGCAGTTATCGTGAAATGAATGAAGGCATGGAAGATAGCGATATGTACTGAAGCTCGCACTTTTAGAAATATTCGGAACTTTCATTACTTAAAATTGTTAAACCTATAAAGGTCGTTAATTTCAAAATATATAGAGGAGGCTAATTATGGTCATTGAAACAAATCAGGCAAGTAGTTTGGACAATAACGGCGTATCCGGCAGTAAATGGGATAATTTAATTGCGAGGGTTGATAAAAATAACGACGGTAAAATAAGTAAGGATGAATTGTCCGTGCTGTTATCTGGTACTTCCTCTACAAGTAAAACCTCCGGCTTTGAAGCAGTTTTAGCTAAAGTTTTCCAGAAAATGGACAAGGATAAGAATGGACAGGTTAGTCAGGATGAGTTTAATCAATTCTTTCAATCCGGAATAAAATCAACAGGGACAATGACTGCTGAAACTGCCAAAGTTAAAGGCGGTCATCATCATCATAAACTTGAACTTCCTTTATCTACTGACGGGACCGATACATTGTTGTCTAATACATCCAGGACAAATATGGCGAATGTAAACCTGGACCAGTTGTTTAATCAGATGGACAACGATAAGGATGGTTTTATTAACCAAACGGATTTTATAAAATTTGACCAGACACTACGAGCTCAGCTTTTTCAACATTCATCAGCTGACGCAACTTTAAACAGATTGCTTATGACCGACATAATTAATAATGAATATAATCAGGTCTCTGCCGGTGATTTAGGGGATCTGTCCGGTACGGTATAGATTATTCTTTTAATTAATATATGAAAGGAGGCTGGTTCTGAAAATTAGAAAAAATTTTTGTTTTCAGTTTGCCGAATTCAAGGAGGTTAAAAATGAAAAAAATATTAATAAGCATTATTGGGTTATTATGTGTGAGTGGAATGCTTTTGGCAACTCCTGATGATAAGGATTTTAAAGGGCCAAACAAGGCTCCTGATCAGGGAGTGAAAGCGAGAAATGAAATGCGGGAACATCAGGGTTACGATAACAAAATGTTGGGTAACTATGATCTGCATTTTTTGGCAGAGAAACTGGGTCTGTCTAAAGATCAGATAAAAGCCTTAAGAAAGGCCGGAGCTGAAACTGAAAAAGTTGTTATACCCTTGGGAATAGACAGGAAAATGGCTAATGAAGACCTGAAAGAAGCATACCTTGGTGCAACTTTGGATGAGAACAAAATTCAGCAATTACAGAATACTCTTCTGGATAACCAAAAGAAAATGTACGAAGCAATCCTGGCTGGTGTGAAGACAGCACGCGCTATTCTGACTCCGGAACAACTGAAAAAATTAAGTGAGCTGAAAAGCGAAAAGAAAAACTGGAAATCAAAAAAAGAACACAAATAGCCGGATCATAAAGAATAGATATAATTATGAGAAGAAGAAGGGAGCTTAATGCTCCTTTCTTCTTTTAGTGCGCAGACCTGTTTTTAAGCTCTTCCAGTGCTTGTTGTTTTTTCTTAACGAATTCTTGTCTTTCCTGCAGGCTGGGAGGCGAAG
>JAQURL010000025.1:25470-36231 GCA_028715625.1 Candidatus Margulisiibacteriota bacterium
GTTTGTCACGTTTGGCCTGGAGATCTTTTATTTCTTTTTCTACCTGCTGGATCTGCATCAGAACATCTTCTTGCGCTTTTGTGTAAGGGTAGCGTTTTGCCTGATTTTGTGGATTTTGAGCAAATTCAAAACCACCACCTATTACCAGTGCTACTACATCAAAGTTTTTTTCATTTGAAAAGAATACTGCCGGTAAGTAATGTTGGGTGTACTCGGCATTAAGATAAAAGTTCTCATTTACCCGAAGTTTAATCCCACCCAGGACATGAAACCCTAATTTGAAACCTGATTCCAGATTGCCGTAAACATCATCCATGACATCATAAAAATATCCGCCAACCCCTGCTCCGAAGTAAGGCTGAATAGTTCCACCTTGAATATTGTAAATGAGGGATGCGGTTAAAGGTCTCAGGTTTATACGACGATTAGCTGCAATATCAGCAGAATTAAAGTGACTTGTATCCCAATAACTGCCAAAGTTGCCACGTATTTCCCAGCCGCTATCATCAACCATTCCTAACATCATTTGCCAGTAGAAGTCAGAAGCAAATGTCTGTTGCGCCAGGGTGTCGTGGTTGGGGAGCATTGTCCCCATATTCAGTCCCAAGTCCAGTTTAGGTGCTGCCAGACTAAATCCCCCCAAACATAGAACGAAACTTATTAATAACCAAAATTTTTTCATCACATCTCCTTATCTTTTCTAATCTAAATATATTTATTACTTTTTAGGAAGATTATATATAATCGGCTTCATTCGGCACAGTCTTTTGTTCTCCATATAACTGACTAGTTTCTACATTAGTAAATATTTTAAGCTTCAAACCTGATTGAAAGTAGAAGGATGTCAAAAATTTAAGGAATATCCATGTTCGTGCTTGGAGTTAGAATAACTAAAATATCAATATAGCAAAGAAAAACTGTTAAATTCACGGAAAGGTTGGTATAAAAAATGAACATTATAGATCAGGCAATACAAATGGAAATAGAGGGTGAACAGTTCTATAGAGCAATCGCTGCAGAAACTACTGATGCAAGCGTAAAAATCATATTGAACAAACTTGCTGATGATGAATTCAAACATCGCCTGCTGTTTGAAAAGATGAAAGAAAACCTTCCGGCGCTACTCGTACCTTCGGACGTAATGGATGCAACTCTGAATTTTTTTCAGGAGTTACAGACCCAAAATAAAATAGCGGCCTTCAAGGAATCGATAACACAGGCTTTAGAAAAAGCAGAGGATATTGAGATTAAAAGCTATCATTTATACAGACAGCATGCTGCGCATATAAAAAATCCCGGATACAGGGAAGTAGTCTCAGAAATCGCGGCCGAAGAAGAAAAACACGCATCTATTGTTCTGGACCTGATTATTTACTATACAAATCCCAGACAATGGGTGGAATCCGCTGAGTGGTATCATCAGGACGCATATTAGTTTTTTATGAATAATTCAATATCAGATCTGAGGAAGATGGAAAGTTATAAGAAAGATATTGATTTCAGATTTGTAACCGGATTTGTTTGTTTAATACCTTTTAGTTTTGTTAAAAGAGAATTATATTCTGCTTCTACTATTTCTTTTTGTTTTTGAATATATTTTAATTCTTCTTTATAGTTTATTATTCTTGTTTTGATGGCTTCTTCCTTTAATAATAGATTTTCTTCTACGGATTGTTTCTTTTTATTCTGTTCATCAGATGCGTTATCTTTTTTCAAGTATACCGCTTCATCGATAAACTTGTTCTTTAATGAAACAAATTCTTCAATAATCTGATCTCTCATTTTTTGGATATCGGATGTTATTATTGCTTTTAAATCAGATGTCTCCTCCTTACTGTTGTTGACTTTACAAAGAGTTTCATCGATAAACTTATTCTTTGAAGAGACAAATTCTCCAACAATCTGATCTTTCATTTTCTGGATATCAGCTATTATTATTGTCCGTAAATCAGACGCCTCATCCTTGCTGTTATTCACCTGGACTTCCATATTTTTAACGTATTCCTGAAAATTATTGTTGGATTCTTGTATTTCATCTTTGACAACATTTTTTAAATCTTTTATGTATTTTTGAAATAATTGTTTATTTGGTTTAATTGTTTCGTTTATTTGTTTTTTTATTTGGGCAATATCTTTTTGGACGAGATTCGCCATATTTTTTGCTATTTGTTTCAGTTCTTCGGTATTATCTTCTTTTTTAACTAATTCCTTTTCGCTGACAGTTAATCCCTCTGCTTTATTAGTTCCATTTTTTATTGTATGTTGCAATTTCAGCTTTTCATTATTCATTTTTTTAGCAAGCTGTTCAGATTCATACAAAATGATTTTATTTTTTTGAATAGAATCCCGTATAGACTGCTCTTGATTTTTTAATTCGTTAATTTCATCAATAAGCTGTTTTTTTTGATTAATAAATATCTCTATGGATTGTTTGTTTTGTTTTATTAAATTTTCTATTTCTTTCTCGTGCGCCTGCTTGAGTTTAAGTTCATGTTTTTTTTGTGTTTCGTATTCTGTAACATTTTTGGTTATTAATTCTTTCCGTAGGGTTAGATCATCTATTTCTTTTATTAAATTGTCCTTTGTTATTCTTAATTCATCAATGTCATCGGTATCGATATCCTTATGAATTATTTTAATATCATTATTTTGTATCAATTTCTTTTTCTCAGTATTAATCATTTTTATTATTTAATAGTTTATTGATAATGGCTGGATTAAAAATAAGTGATAAATTTGCTTGGACCGGGTTTTTTATAAACGCTTTTTGATTATCATTTATATTCCTGAATATTTTTATAAAAGAATCTATTTTTTCATTTAACTGTTTTATTTCCAGATGCGCTGAATTTTGTTGAAGCGGTAAAATTTTTTCGTCATTATCGGTTTGGGTTATAGATTTTTGAAATATATCCTCGAGAAAACGTGGGTTTTTGCATTTATATATATAGATGGAATGTACCAGGTTAAGGTTATAGGGAATAGGTGTTATAGATATTTTATATAAATTCAGATAATCTTCATAATTAAAACAGCTTTCAATAGATATTATTATTTTTGCGACAGTTTCTTCAAGTGAGGAGTAATTTACCAGATATTTACTATTGGTAAATGGATTTAGAAACTCATTAATAACCGGATTAAAGGCATATGACCCTGAGTTATATTCAATAAACAGGTTAATGCTGTCAGGCTGATTCAGTATGTTAATATATTTGAGTTCTTTTTCTGTATCGGAAACATCCTTCACAGTGTATTTTTTTGAATTGATGATGTTGAATAATAAAGAATGATAATCTTTTTTAAAGGTATCTTCATTATCCAGAAATGACAGGTGCAGAGATATGGGTATATGCGCAAATTTATGAAACATTAAATTAAACGCTGAGTCGCCGGCCAGGATTGTTTTTTGTCTAAGCAGTGAATCTTTAAATATATCATTGATAAGTTCCAGTATTCGGTAACATTTTTCAATATATAATTTATTAAATCCTGACTTGGAACTTAATTTCGCGAAGTAGGTTTCTCCAAATTCAACCGGATTAGGCTGCTTAATAGATTTTTGTCTCATATCAGAGAGTTTTAAAATTTCCGAGAGACTAATCTGTATATAGGGGGGCAGCCATTTTTTTAAGTACCCGTCAATAATTTCCTCCTTCATATCCCTGAACTGCAGAAACTCCAATTTCATGATAAGCGATTCCAATGAGTCAGCTGGCGGGTCTATGGCTTGCAGTTTTTTTAACAAATCAGCGCTGTTCGCGGCATCGGTTATCAGCTTTTGATACTCGGCCGGAATATCTTGTCCCTTAGCCAGTCTATTTATATATGCTTTTTCATTAACAATAAAATCCCACTGCGAATTGCTTTTGCTGATAGAAAACTTAATTTTATTATTCTGTAAACACTGATCGCCGAATTTCTGATTAAGGATATTTATTTCAAAATCATGCAACTCAAAAATTGTGTTAATATTCAGAGTGGATTCATTCCCGGTTTTTTCAAGAAAATTCTGAAGCTGATCAAAAAATAATTGTTCAATATCAAATTCCGGTCCGACTTTTAAATCGAAATTAGTTGGGAACAAGTCGCCACTGTCTTCTCCGGTATTATTGGTTAATCGAATATTTATTAATTTCATTGCTATATTATTAAATTATCCTTTTAATATCATATTATAAGAAAAGCAATATTTATTAAATAGATATGTTGGAAATTTGCTTCTGGTACTATTCACTAACATTGATTAAATAGATATTATATAAATGGGGAAGTTTATCATTAGCACACATAAAGTATATAGTTTAACTTTTGTAATTTTTATTAGTTTGTTCTTGTTAAGCAATATCTATGCAGTTGATGCTCTGGATATTACAAAAAACCATGAATACTATAAAGATGTTAAATATGTTGCCGGCAACGGTATATTGCCTTTATATGTAGACAATAAATTTAATCTGGATATGAAATTAAATAAAACTGAGGTTTTATTCGCTTCCATGGTAATAAGCGGTGTGTCGCTGGATTATAAGACCCAAAATCCATATTTTCAAGATTTCGACGCGAAAAGCAAAATTTATCCGTATTTACAGACAGCTGTAGAAAAGGGTTACATAGAAGTGAACGCGAAGCAATTAACGAAGAACATAACAGTTGAACAGGCAATTAATATTATGAATAAAATTTTTAAAAAAGTCGAATACAATGGCGGTTCAGGCTCTGATTCAGTAACAAGGAAAATATTTATAAATATATTAAATAAAACACCCGGCTATAAAGAAATGGTTGCTAAATATTCGGAGGATATTGAAACATTTAAGGAAAAACAGATCAGCAAGGTTTTGAATTCATATGTTAAAGGTGAAGATACATCTTTGGACAGTTTAAGATTAAGTACATATCAAAAAGAAAATTCCAAACTGGAAAAAATATATTTCAGTATTTTATCGGATGAAGAATCAGATTATCAGCAAATGTACGAAGATCCATCTATTGAATCACTAGACGTTTTGGATGAGAAAGTTAATAAAGCTTTGCTTCTGTTTTATGAAGCAAAATACTGGAATGTAATAAAGGAATGTAATGATGTATTAAAGATCAAGCCGGACCATGTCGGGGCTTTATCGCTGAAGGGATCTGCTTACTACAAACTTCAGGATTACGCCAAGGCAAAAAAATATTGGAAAAAGGGTGCCTTGTTTGAGCCGGAAAACGAGAACATATTATATTTCTTGTCAGAATCAGAGTCCACGGTAATGGATGGAGAAAGAAAGAGTATCCGTGACATTTCTTTCGAAAATAGTTCCGAGATTTTATCATATCAAAAGGTAAAGGAAAATGAGATCCAAAATTTGTTAGATAAATTGTATGGAAATGATAATGCCGTTATAGCTTTGCAGATTAAGGTTATATCAAACACACCTCAAAGAATAAAGCATAGCCTTTTATTGCCTGGTGTTCCCAATATAGGTGATGTGAAGCCGAATAACCGAAATGAATTTATAATAGATCATTATGAAGTGAGTTTATGGGTTAATTATTTGTTGAATAAAGATGAGGTGCTGAAAAGGGTTAAAACCTGGTTAAATTTTAATGATAAGCATAAAGATACAATCAATGTTTACACTGAGAAATTTGTAAAAGACGAAAAAAATAATGATCTGGATATAATTAAGGAATTAATTCGCAGCAGCGAAGAGAAATCTGAAAAAATAATAGAAAGTATTAAACAAAAAAATGAGGAAGACCTTAACAGATCTTTGCGGGAGCTTGAAAAAGCCAAATCATTAAACAGTACTATGGTGGAAAAACAGTCCAAAATAGGTCAAAAAGAAATCGTGTTTTATGCTATCTTATTATTTTCAAGCTTAATCCTGGGAGGAATACTTTTCGCTTTGATGAAAATTTCTAAAAGTTCAAATTTGTCTGGGGCTGCAGGGGGAAGCGGCTCTGGTGCGGGAGGCTCCGGTGGTGGCGGTGGAGCAGGTAAAGATTCAAAGGATTCAAGCAAAACAGGCATGGGCCTAGGTGTTGATGCAGACAAGAACCTGGATGATGAAATTACTGTAAAAGAAAGTCAGTCAGCCAGAGATTATTTTGAATTTGTTAATGAATCAAACATTTTGAAACTGGCATACTTGATTGAAAAAGACATGCCTAAAGGCGAAAAAGGTAATGCAATTTACTGGCAGAATGTGGCTGTAATAATCTCTTATTTGCCTAGCCATTTGGGCAATATTATTCTTTCCAAATTTAAAATAAGCGAACAAGCGGAGATACTACCCTATCTGGTTCATGAAACAGAATATTCTTCTGCAGACATAAGCAAACTTGAGCAAAGTTATAAAGAAAAAGTTGCCTGTCTGGTGGGTGGAAAGAATATTGTAAAACCGATATTGGATAAAATCAGCAATATCAGCAAAACCGAGTTGACTGTTGCTTTATCGGAGAAATATCCGGATATACTGGTAGAGATAAGAGATATGATTATATTATTTGATGATATTTTGGAGTTGTCAGAGACGGATATCATAACTTTATTTATGGAAGTGGACGTAAATGTTATCGCTTTGAGTATTATAGATAATCCCAAGGAAACAAGAGACAGATTAATCGGTTATATGCCGGAAGGCCTGCAGGTCATGTTAAATGAAGTACTGGACCTTCGCAAAGGGAATGTTGCGAAAATAGAAATTACAAATGCCCAGGAAACAATTATAAAAACAGCAAAAATATTGAATCATATGGGCATTATTCAGATGGTTCAAAAGCAATTCAATAAAAACAAAATAGAATCGGATGACAAAAAAATTGATGAGTTGTTCCAGGTGTAACTGATAAGCAATAAGCTCTCCAGACAAGATTAATCGACTCCCTCTTTTTTGAAATAAAATAAAATGTTTAAGCCATTATCATTCGTGGCAGGATATAAGCGACACATCTAAAGGTCACATGGAAGAGGTGGGAAGATGGAAATAAATTTTATTCTTGCATTTGGTTTTGTGCTTATTTTTGTATTGGTTGGGTCGCCGGATATGCTCATCAATCCTTCGACATATATTCATATACCGTCATTGGCTCTGGTACTAGCAGGTTCGATGATCGCACTACTAATGAGCTCAAAATTTGTAAATTTCAAATCATTTCTTATTGCTGCAAAGCTGGTTTTATTCCCTCCGAAGAAACCACCGCAAAAAGAAATAATAAACGAATTAATAAGCTATTCCAAAGTTGTTACTTCCAGCGGAAAAAAAGCGTTAATCGCAGAAGTTGAAAAAACGAAAGATCCTTTTATCAGGCGCGGTTTGGAATTAATTATAAACAGACTGGGGTTTGATTTTATCAAAGCAGCATTAGATAACGATATTGAGGAAATGCAGAAAAGACACTCGGACACAATCAAGATGTTCAAGAATATGTCACAGTTTACACCGGTATTCGGTATGGTTGGAACAATAGTAGGATTAATGCAGGTTCTAAGAAGTATGCAGGATCCCACAAAAATTGGGCCGGCTATGGCCTTGGCATTGGTAACAACTTTTTACGGCGCCATGTTTTCCGGACTCATTTTTTTGCCGTTCTCACAGAAATTAAAGGTTATGAGCGATGAAGAGGTCCTGATAAAAAGGTTGATAACTGAGGGTATTTTATTAATTGAAAAAGAAGAAATTCCGACAAAAGTTGAGAAATATCTTGAGACTTTTCTTCACTCTCAAGCCAAAATAAAGAATAAAAAGGACAAGCCCAATGGCTAAATACCAGGAAGAAGAAGACGGCGGCAAGGATATTGGCGATGTAATTTTCGGTGATCTCATGTCGCAAATGCTGATCTTTTTTATTTTGTTATACATTTTTGCGGCACAAATGACCAGTAAATCTCATGGTGAGTCTGTTATAGATATTATACGTAAAACTTTTAACGAAGAACTTCATCAGAAAGAAAATATAAGAGTTAAAACTGTTTATAAGGAAAGTGAACAAAAAGAAACCAAGGGCAACCAGGAAAGTAAAGAGATAGCTGAAAAAGTTCAGAAAATGATAATATCTGAAAAGCTTGAAAAATATATAGATTTTATAGTGGAGGAAAAAAAGGTCAGGCTTATATTTCAACAGCCTGTTTTATTTGATACCAGTTCCGCAGTATTGAAGGATGGATTTAAAAGATTTTTGGACCCTGTAGCAACACTGCTTCAAGATATGCCGAATGAAGTAATGATAGAGGGGCATACGGATAACGTCCCCATAGAAAGTAAAAAATATGAGTCAAATTGGGTGCTGTCTTTTGACCGTGCTTATAATGTTTTAAAGTATATCGTGCAAGTTCATAAGATTAATCCGAACAGAATTTCAGCCAATGGTTACGGAGAGTTCAGGCCAAGAGCAGCAAACGATACGGAACAGAACAGGGCAATGAATAGAAGAATTGAAATAAATATTTTGGTTAACGCGAAAAAATAGGATAAATAAAAAACGAATTATGGGGTGGGGGAATGTATAAACTAATTATTTCAATACTTATTTTATTAAATTTTTGTATAGCTATAGAAAATTATGGATCGTTTGCCGACTGGAACGCAGGAGCCAGATCATTAGCAATGGGACGTGCCTATGTGGCGCTTGCTGATGATGCATCTGCAGTGTTTTGGAATCCGGCGGGGCTGATGCAGGTAAAAAATATACAAGCTACTTTTCAGCAAGTAATGCTTTTTGAAGGTTACAGTTCAATGTATATGGGACTTATTCTGCCTGGTGTAGAGTCTGCTCTTGGAATGGATGTCCTTATGTTATCCGGAGCAGGAATTGAAGGCAGAGATATGTTTAATCAGTCCACAGGTTCATTTTCTGACAGCAAAATGTCCTTTGGCCTGTCTTACACAAAATTAATTACAAACAAATTATTTTTAGGTATAAAAGGAAAATATCTGAGCAGAGCTTTTGAAAAACAAAGCGATATGGCCATTGGTCTGGACCTTTCAATGTTATATTTTGTAACGGATAAATTACGAGTAGGAATGAACCTGGTCAATATTCTGGGATTTGTCATGGGGAATACAACAGATGTGATGAACAGCAGCAGCAGGGCTGGCATCTCGTATCGAGAAGGTGATCTTATATTAAACCTGGATGTTGGTGACAATTTTAGTGAATGGAGACTTGGGGGCGAGCTGACAGTTTTTAATATGCTGCCTTTACGTGTAGGAGTGAACAGTTATGAGCTTTCTCTTGGAACAGGTGTAAAGGTCATGTCGCTGCAATTTGATTGCGCGTATGTGTTAAAGGAATTGGATCCGAATATTTGCTTCTCCATGAGCTATTCTCTTGCCAATGATATGGAAGATGAACAAAAGAATAAAATTAATCAATATACAAAAGATGCAATGGATATGCTGGAAAATGATTTTTATTACCTGGCAAAACAGATGTTTATGAAAATAATTTTGTTGGAACCGGATCGTGAAAAAGAAAAAATTATGTTAAAAAGGATTGATGATGCCTTGCCTTATGTGGAGTCTTCATTAGAAACAGAAACAACTGTATGGCCTAAATTTAAAGAAGCCAGGGCCCTGTTTGAAGAACAAAAATATAAAGAAGCAGAAAGAATTTTTATTGAAATCAATAAAGAAATCCCTAAAAACAGACATATAAAAGATTATTTAGAAAAAACAAAATAATAGTTTATATTTGAACTTCTAAAACTTATATGAAAATAATTAAAATAATTAGTTCTGTAGATGCTTTAATTATTGAATCACAGGCCTTTCTAAGTATAATAAAATCAGTATGTGGAGTATTAATTGAAAAAAAGAAGCCTATATGCCTTCGTAATAGGCATTATTTTATTTCAGATTTCTTATTCTGCAATTCCCTCAGAGTGCACAGTATCTGTCAATAACGACAACCCGTTTGCTAATTCTGTAAATGTAAATTTATCCCTGTCCGCTATTAATGCTACGTCTATGAATATCAGTAATACTCCTGATTTCTCAGGATCGGCGACTGAGTCTTATAGTACTAATAAGCAATGGTCTCTGACTAATGGTGACGAGACAAAAATAGTTTATGTTCGTTTTATAAATGATGAGGGAGATACTCTGGCAACAGACAGCATAGTTTTAGACACAACACCGCCCGGAACAGGTGGAACGCTTATCGATGTGGAGTGGACCAGCATGAATGCCGTAGGTAATCTGGATTTTACCGATGCCGGTGATCCGGGAGGAAGCGGCATAGCCTATTATGGAATATATTGGGGAACCAATGCGGAATCAACGGTCACAAATGCGGCAGATAGTGTGACCAGTGCTTTTAATCCCGGAGCTTTAGGCAGTCCCGGGACATATTATTTGAGAGTAAAGGCTATTGATAATGCAGGTAATGAAGGAAATTGGCAGACTATTATGTATTATCAATATGATGGTGGGACGCCGGCAGCACCCGGTAACCTGCAAAGCAATAACGCGAGCAACAATGTGTGGACAAGTAATACGAACCATACATTCAGTTGGGATGCGGTGAGCCCGGTATCAGGAGTAGACAAGTATTATTACACAACGAATGGAGTTGACCCGGGGGGAGTAGACAGCAGTGTAGCGTCAAACAACAGGACGTTTGAAGATAATGGAGTAGGGAATGGGAGTTTTACTATAAAAGTAAGGGCCTTAAGTAATAGCGGGATATGGGGAACAGTGAGCAGTTATACATTAAAAGTAGACGCAGGAGTACCGGATGCGCCCGGAAGCTTAAGTGTATTGACGCAGTCTG
>JAQURL010000026.1 GCA_028715625.1 Candidatus Margulisiibacteriota bacterium
ATTATCAAAGGGAATTTCATCAATTAATTTTTCAATCAGCTTCGTTCACCGTAACTTCGGCGATTCGTAGCCCGCAAAATCTTAATAGCAGGGAAAATATAACAGAGTAATTTCTTTCTGTCAATCTGGATATACCTTAACGAAATTGGTTTACGGTTGTAAAAAGCATACTCGACGCAAAATGGAATTTCGGCAAGGCGCCAAGAAGCGAGTAGCGGAAGTGTACTTAATAGTACATTGAGCAGCGAGCGACGCAGGCAACATAGCCGAAAACCATTTTGCTAAGAGTATATCCTGCTTTAATTACTATACTTAACAACCTCGGTAATAACTTCCTCTCCTTTCAAGTTTTTACCTGAATATTTAAGAAAAAGATGTGGGGAATCCTTCATTATCCAGAATTTGAAAGTTTGCGGAAAAAGGATTGATTCTACAAAGCCTGCTGCGCCAACTTCCAATATTGTACATTTTTCCTTTTTTTGATCAAAAGTTATTTCTTCATCCCCTACTTCTTTTACATATAATAAAAATCCTCTTTTTATGTCAGGCAAAAAGCTCCAGAAAAGCACTTCTTTTTTGTCAGCAGGATAGCCACGAAATAAATGGAAAAAGGAATTCATGTCCCAGAGGTCCTTCTGGTTCAATTCATAATTATAAAATATTTTTTTGTCATAAATTGATACATCCACCGAATCTTTATTATATTTAAATTCTTTAATTTTATTTTTCTGCTGATCATAATAAACAAGATAAAATGGTTTCAGACTGCCTTTTAGCAGATAAATCTGAGCTGTTCCCCCATCATTAGATCTTATATCTATTAAATGCAAATTTATGTTTTGCGAGGTGGTTAGGGACACATTTTCCGTAATTATCACGATTTTACTGCCCTCTTTCATTCTGTAAACCAGGGTTTCTTTATCAGATAAATTATCCTGAAAAAAAGCCTGGCATAAAGAGACAAGTAAAATCAGCAGTATTTTTTTCATAGTATTTCTTTCTTGTTTATCTTATATTCTGAGAGTAATTCCTGACAAGATGAGCATTTTATTGCCGGTTTCTGAATATAAATTAAAATAAACCAAAAAAAAGAGCCGGAAGAAATTCCGGCTCTTTTTTAACTAGCTTAAACTGTACTCAGATTAGAGGAACAGTTCAAATCCTGCCTGACCAGAATTCGCTGTTGCGTCATTCTTGTCAGTTGTCATAGTCAGATCTGCAAATATTCTTGTTTCTGTATTTAAAGGCATACTTGCGCCAACTTTAATATTGGTTTTGTAGCCCCAGCTTGCTTTGGCACCATCAGATAATGCCATTACCAGGTCGCCGAACAGCTTAACATTCATTCCGGGCAGTATGTAAGAAACATATGCTGCGCCGAAAGTTCTTGCTGCTGTTGAACCGGACTTCAGTAAACTTGCGCCACTGTCGCCAAGTTCCATATATGCCTGACCGGCTAAACCGAATCCTGCGATATTGGTATCAGCATCAACACCAACTGCTGTTGCGCTTGTGCTGCCGTTTAAAAATAACAGTGCATAACCGGCTAAATTCATATCACCCATTTTTGTAATGGCTCTTGCGCCTAATTTACTTGTGGTGTTGTTATAACCGCCGGCAGCCAAAACATTTAATTTTGTGTCGCCGATGTTGGTCATGTATGCTACACCGATTGATTTGAAATATACCTGAGACAGAAATGTGTTTGTCTCATATACTCCGCCACCATAGTTGGCGATTCCCAATCTCTGGTTACCGATTCTCAATTTACCGATAGCTGTTATTGTATCTACGAAGAAATAATCTTCATCCTGACTGGAAAACGGTTTTGTAATCCATACTAAACTTGTCATATCACTAACTTTTGATGTTATTGTAATTCTGCTCTTGCCTAAACCTACAGAATCCGGAGCTGCGAAACTTGATCCACTGGACCCCGATATACTGTATATGACGTTAGCAGCGAACTTTGGCTCATATGCCATACTTATTGCGAACAATGCGATTAAACTTAAAACTAAAACTTTTTTCATGTTGTCTCCTCTCTTAAAGTTAATTGAAACTCTTTTAGATAGTTCGCTAAATCACCCCCTTATGAATAAAAAATTTACCAAAATTTATCATTCAAAACTATTGTAGATAATTTTTTTAAAAATGTAAAGTGTTTTAAACTGTACATTATTGGACATATTTTTATCAAAATTCAATAACTACCTCATATATCTTGGTTTTCGTTTTTTTACCTTTAACAGCGATTTCATCTATTAAATTACACTTATAATACTCTTTTACTTTTTCATAAGTAAACTCGGATATCAGCAGATAGCATGTATGCTCGGGCGTTGTGTAATTACGGGTTGCCGATTCCAACCTGGCCGCAAGGTTAACCGCGTCTCCTATTACCGTATAATCTTTATGCATGTCCGAACCTATATTACCTACAATTACCTCTCCGGTATTCAGGCCCATACCTATATCCAGCACTGTTTTGCCCTGTTCTTTCCATTTCTGTTGCAAAGCACGCAATTTTTTCAATTGAGCGATGCAGCAGTCCATAGCTATCTTGGGATGATTAGCCAAAGGAAGCGGGGCCCCGAATATCGCCATTATTTCGTCACCTACATATTTATCCAGAGTACCGCCGAACTCAAAGATCACCTTGGTCATTTCATCCAGGTACTCATTGAGCTGTTCCACAACCTGCGCCGGAGTATGAGATTCACTGAAAGTTGTAAAACTGCGAATATCGCTGAAAAAAATAGTTACTTCTCTTAAGCTGCCGCCAAGCTCAACTTTGTCCGGATGGGCTAAAAGCTCATCTACAACCGACGGCGCGACATATTGCGAAAAAACACCACGTATTTTGCGCTTTTCTTTTTCTTCACTGATAAATTTAATTACTGTCTGGACAACAAATGTAATGAATATTGAAGAGATCAGCGTATAGGTGGGTATTTCCAATCTGAAATATTTAAAAATATAAGCATTTCCTATAAAAATTATGGCAGTTTGCACTACAACCAGAAGAAATAGGAATCTGATCTTGAACATATGGCTGATAATTACATTTATATATACAAATAATATGAGCAG
Source organism: Candidatus Margulisiibacteriota bacterium (assembly GCA_028715625.1). Taxonomy (NCBI): domain Bacteria; kingdom Bacillati; phylum Candidatus Margulisiibacteriota; species Candidatus Margulisiibacteriota bacterium. The sequence continues at coordinate 3,094 of JAQURL010000026.1, forward strand.
GCCGAGTAAGTAAATAAATGATATTTTTGATATATAAAGACCATCCAGAATTGTTTGTATTACATTGGCGTGAATTTCCACACCGGGCATATTAATATCGAATGGTGTGGGGAATACATCGTGCAATACTTCTGTGGAGGCCCCGATAAGGACGATTTTACCTTTAAAGAAATCAGGGCTGTCTTTTAAAAAACTACCGTCATATATCCTGACATAGGGTACTGTTTCAAAAGTTCTGGACGGTCCGTAATAATTTACAAGTAAATTCTTGCCCTGCAAAGGAATAATATTCCTGCCGCATTTAATTCTGTTGCCCGGAATTAATAAAATACCAGCCTTATTCTGTATATAACGAACTGCCTGCAGGGCTAAAGAATAGTATTCCTTGTCACCTGAGTGATAAATAATCTGGAAACGCCTGACTACGTTATCCTTATCAAAATAAGGATGGACAACTCCCAAGTCCAGGGCTGCGTCATCAAGCATTTTTATAGGTCTTTTGAATGGTTCGACTTTTACCTTAAAAAAAGCATTTTCTTTAATGTTTTGAAAATTTGCAGCCAATATCACATTTTGCGCTTTTTTTACCGATTCCGCGAATTGTACGTCGTCCTGCGGGTCAAATTGCGTAGGTGAATCAAAAAAAACATCAAAAAGAATTAAGGCCGCACCGTGTTCTTTGAGAATATCCACGATTTTTGCATGGTAACTTCTGGGCCATGGCCATTTGGACATCCAGTCTATAGACTCGTCATCCACTGAGACAATTACCACTTTATTGTCAGGCTTTAATTGCCCTCGAAATATAAATTTTTGGTTATATGCCGTAAGATTTAATAAATCAATTATGGGAAGATAGGAACCAATACCAATGATAAGGGCAATTATTAAGGATTTAAGGATATCAGATTTAAATGATTTCCACATCTGACTTGATTTTACCATAACACCTTAATTTAAATCGAGACTTTAAGGTATTTACCGCTGAATTTATCAGTGATTCGGGCGTAGAAGCTCCGGAAGATATTCCCAGTTTTTTTACTTTCGAGAGTTTTGATAAAGCAAACTCATCAAGGCAGTCCAGCAAATAAGCTTTTGTTTTTTTTGAAGCGATTTCCAGAAGACGGTTGGCATTCGAACTGTTTTTTGACCCGATTATCAGCATCAGGTCAACTTTACCGGACAGGTCATCAACGGCTTTTTGTCTGGCAGTAGTCGCATAACAAATACTGGCAGGTTGTTCATTGTATATCGTTTGGGCAGGTAATGCGCTTTTGATTTTTTCAATAATTTCAAGTACCCAGTCTGCATTTAATGTGGTCTGACTTAATATAGCAAATTTAGAATGATTGGAAGGTATCTTTTTTACGTCTATTTCGTTTTCAATAAGCGTTGTATGTTTGGGGTTTTCCGCCATAACACCGGTTACTTCTTCATGATTTTTATGCCCTATATAAATAATATGATAACCTTTACGGCTGTAGGAATGTACTTTTTTATGGACTTCAGCCACAAGCGGACAAGTGGCGTCTATTATAGTACATTTTTTTTTCTCGGCTTGTTCACGAATTAGCGGAGAAACGCCGTGGGCACTAAAAACGATGACACTTTCTTCTGGCAAATCCTTGATATCAAAAATAAAACGCACACCTTTTTTTTGGAAATATTCCACAACTTTTTTATTATGAACTATTTCATTGTAAACATAAATTGGCACCGGATACTTTTTTACCAGGTCGTCTACCATTTTAATAGCCCTGGCCACGCCCGAACAGAATCCTCTGGGAGAAGCCAGATAAAGAGACTTCATAAGTTACAGGTCTCGTACCAGCACAACTTCCTGCCCGTAGCCTACAGGAGTGCCCTCTTCCACAATATACTTGATAAGCTTGCATTCTCTGTCTGCCAAAATATCATGGTCAATATTCATTGCTCTTACGGTTCCCAAAAGTTTGCCGGGTTTAACCTCAGGCTGGGCATCAATTTCCTTGCTGGACAATTTATGATGAAAAAAACCTACATGATTGGATCTGATTACAGAAAACGGTTCTTCCAGAATATTGGCGGAATTTTCTTTCGGCTTTTCCTGATTTGGCACAATAACAACCGGTTTTTCTTCTTTTTTTATACTTTTCTGCATTGTTACTTTTATTTCCGTATCTTCAAAATTTAATTTGCTTATACAGGAATTTTTAAAAATCTTGAGAATATCTTCAACTTTTTTTACGTTCATATTTTCACCTCTTATATTTTTGTAAGAATTCGCGGTCCGTCCGCAGTAATAGCTATAGTATGTTCAAACTGGGCTGACCATTTACCATCCAGAGTAACAACAGTCCAGCCATCGCTCAAAACTTTGGATTTCCATGTTCCCATATTGACCATTGGTTCAATGGCAATAACCATACCTTCCTTAAGTGGTAAGCCTGTCCCTTTATGGCCATAATGAGGTACTGAAGGTGATTCATGCAAATCAATACCAACCCCATGCCCTGTGTATTCGCGCACAACACTGAACCCGTTTGTTTCCACATAGTGCTGAATGGCATAACCGATATCTCCAAGACGTTTGCCGAGTTTTGCCGATTCAATCCCTTTATATAAAGATTTCTCCGTTACTTCCACAAGTTTTTTCACTCGTGCTTTGGTTTCACCCAGCAAAAAGCTGCAACAGGAATCACCGATATAACCGTCTTTTTTAAGCCCATAATCGACTTTGACCAGATCTCCCTCTTGAAGTATTCTGTCTCCGGGGATACCATGAACTATCTGCTCGTTTATAGACACACAGGTACTGTGGTAATAGTTGGGAACTTCACGGAATGTTGCAATAGCTTTATTTTTTTCTGCAAACTCGGTTGCCCAGTTATCAATCTCCAGAGTAGTTAATCCGGGCTTTATTTTACCCTTCAATAATTCAAAAAATTGAGCTACCAGTTTGCCGGCAACTGCGATTTTTTCGATTTCAGCTGGTTTATAAATAGCTTCTCTGCTCATGTGCTTTATTATTAAGTACTTTTAGGCTACAATATCTTACCCTATGAGAGTAAGAAAGCATGCAAACCCATTCAATTTTCGCAAACAATCCGACAAATTGCAAATAAAAAAACTTTTTACTGATCCTGCAAAGCCTCTATACTTGGAAATTGGCTTTGCTCAGGGTGAATTCCTGCTAAAAATGGCCCAAACCCAAACCAATATAAATTTTCTGGGAATGGAAGTAAGAAAGCCGCTTGTTGATAAAATTAATGAACTGATTATTAAAAATAATCTTGCAAATATATGTATGCTACACGAAAGTTCTACAGTAAATCTGCATATTTTGCCTGAGAATAGCATTGACAAGGTCTTTATCTTTTTCCCAGACCCCTGCTTTAAGAAAAAGCATCACAAACGGCGGATAATAACCCCTGCTTTTTTAACTGAGATATCCTCAAAACTGAAAGCTGACAATGAAATACTTTTTCAAACCGATGTTAAAGAACTATTTGAAGATACAAAAACATATATAGCCGAACAACAAAACTATAAAATTCTTTCAGCAAAAAAGGAAATAGCCACAATCAATGAAACCGGGATACCCTCATATTTCGAGCAGAGATGCCTGGACAACGGTTGGCCGATATACAGGATCAAATTCTGCTTCTTAAAGACTAACAGGAACTGATACCTAATTTTCTATTTAATTTCTTATTTTAAACTTAGTAAATTTTCAATATCTCCAGGTCTGCTATAATCATTAGCAATTTTATTTACATCTTTTCCCTTTTGAATTAGAAACATTATATCTTTTTCGGTTAAAAAAACTTCTTTGCCCTCTGTATCATGCACAGCTTTCCCATCCCGTCCAAATACTTGTCCGGATGCAAGATTAATTTTTGCAGCAATCATATTACTATTTAAATATGATGTTAGAGTTAACATGTTATCTTTTGTTGTAAATGCTCCTATATTTACTCGGGTATCAGGTATCTCTTTTGAAATCTTATCATCATTTATATTGATATGGGCATCTCCTGGTAATAATGACCATCCTACTGACATTGGATCTGACATAGATTGCCTCCTATATAAAATTTATTCCGTTCTTATAAAAACTCTCAAGTTGCTCATACTCAACAGATTTACTTTTATCTGCATTCATCGCATTTATCACTTTATCATTGTGAAATTTTGCAAAATTTAATGCTTCTTCTAATGAATATTTCTTCCCCATTTAATTCTCTTTTTTTAGATATATAAATATATTTCCCCTAATTCAATACTTGTAAACATTGATAAATATTAATTATTATTTACATTTGATATAACCTGCAATTGTTCTCTTCTTCTTACGATAAATGAATAGATAAAAATGCTGAACAAAAAAATAATAGCTGAAAACAGGACCGTTGGCATAAGTTCCTGTCATAAGAATAGGTCCGAGGTGACGATTTTCTCCGGCGGAACCGGCTGGAATGACATTGCCAGAGAATTTCATACTTTTTTCTCTAATGTAAATTATATATTAACAACAACCGATAACGGTGGTAGCACCGGCCAAATCCGCGAATTACATGGCGGTCCTGGCTGTGGAGATCACCGCTCCAGAATTATTCGTCTGGCTGATGAAAGCACAACCCTTGCCCAGAGTCTCAAAAAACTGTTAGCGAAAAGATTGACCAAAGACACCAGAAGCAAAGCCAAAAAGGAATGGTTTAATATTTTACATGGTACCGGTCATTTATGGGATAATATTCCCCAGGCACATAGAAATATTATACTTACTTCATTATTGAAGTTCGAGCAGGAACGAATAATGAAGACCAATGAATTTAATTTTGATTTCCGTGGCGGCAGCATCGGCAATTTCTTTTTCGCCGGCACCAGGTTAATGTATGATTCGCTGGATTCAGCTATTTATATGTTTTCCAGGCTTCTTAATTTGCCTCAGACCATTTCAGTTATTCCCACAATTAAAACCAATGATTTTGCTACTATCGGAGTCGAGCTGAGATCAGGTGAACTGATCAAGGGACAAAATGAAATTTCTCATCCCTCTCCTAAAAATAAACCTACCTCTTTTGACAAACATCATCAGCACAAATTACCCTCACCGATTAAAAAATTGTTTTATTTGAACAAATATGGAGACATTTTTAATCCTGAAGCACATCCCCAGGCCCTCAGCGCAATCGGGTCGTCCGACGCGCTAATTTACAGTATCGGTTCTCTCTATACCAGTATTATAGCCAATTTAATCGTAGAAGGTGTAGGAGAAAAAATAGCCGCAGGAAATTTCTCCAAAATAAAACTTCTTAACGGTTATAATGACCGGGAAACTTATGGCATGAACTCCATCGATTATATAATAGCGGTTACAGAGGGTCTGAATCGTTATGGCAAACTGCGTAACAGGCCAGAACATTATATACAAAAATTATTCTATACTGAAAATTCTAAAATACCTGTAGATTTAGCCGGCATAAAAGCTATGGGAATTACTCCTGTAAAAGTTAAGACTGCCAGCCATTCCAGTACTGACGAACCTCATTATAGTAAATCAGAATTGCTTAAAAAAATTCAGCAGGAAATCTAAATTCTCAATAAACGTTGCAATAAAAAGGCCCCGAAGTTCGGGGCCTTTTTATTTAATAGAATTCTATTGATTATTAACCTTCTTTAGCGTAAAAATCCAGTTCCGGAAATTCCACAACTTTTCCTACTATCTCATTAGCTACCGGTCTCACATAATCCAAAGCTTTATCAAGTCTGGCAGAAATTTGATCTTCGCCTTTCTTAACACAATCCACATAAGTACGCAGCAAGGGATCTCCGGTACCCGTGCCGGAAAATCTCATGCTTAATGTCAGTATATCGCCTGTCGGTGATTCCAGTTTAAACATATAAGCCGCATTTTTTGTTTCCAAACCTGTAACCGGGGACTTGTAATTAAAAATTCTTGCATCCAGCACTTTGAACCCGGCAATTTCTTTTGGAGGATTATTAATTATACCCATTATTCTTTGGGTTGTTGCGTCCTTGGGGCATGTTATACCACCTCTGGTAAAATATGCTCGTCCGTCTTTTTTGTAAATTTCCTGTAAAAGTTGATCCAACGTTTTTTGTGTTTTGGCCATCAAGTATAACTGGAACATGGTGGCGAACATTCCATCTTTTTCGCCGTGCCAGGGATTACCATGACCGTTGCTTTCTTCAAATCCAAAATTGCCTAATTCAGCGATAAATTTAAATCCGGTCGGAGTAGCGACCATCTTTATATCCTGACCTTCACGTTGTAAACGTTCTATAGCCAGATCAGGCTGAGAAGTAGATACTATTGATCTGCCCATAACCACCTGTCCGCCTTTAAAAATTTGTTCTTTTATAGGCAGAATACCATAATGTTCAGCCATTAAAGCAGCCAGATCACCGGCAGTTATATTTCTTTTACCTTCATAATGCAGGTTCCTGTCACCGTCACCGTCGTAACCACCTGACAAATTATAGGCTGATGACTTTCCGATCAATTCTTCAAGATATCTGGGCTCAGGCTCAGGATGGCGATGCTCGTTCTCCGGACCGAAAAAAGGTAAAGGTTCTGCATTGATCATATCCAGCTTGATACCAAATTCCGCACACAATGCTTTGGCGTATGGCCCACTGGCACCGTGCATCGGATCGAGTAATAACTGGAATGGCTTACCCTTAAATCCCTGTTTAATTATTTCAGTATCAAATATCTTTTTCATGAAATCTACATAAACTTTTACCATATCGACTTCCTGGATTAATCCTTTTTCTACGGCTTCACTATAAGTCATATTCAATATTTTTGTATCTTTTACATCCTGTAATTTTACAAAGATATCTTCCGTCACTTCTTCAAGTGCTGGACCTGCTCCTCTGGAATAGCTTAAATTTGTTTTAATACCGACGTCCTCTGCCGGATTATGACTGGCGGTTTCAATAATCCCACCCATAGCTTTATAGGTCATTATTGCCGCAGATATTGCGGGTGTCGGCGCTAATCCGTTATCTTTTGGAACAATAGGTTTAAATCCATTGGCAGCTGCAATCAAGGCAGCTTCCTGAATGCGCTTCGGATTTCCGTTCCTGGGATCGCCGCCAACAATAACAACTTTGTTGCCCTGCTGCTCCACCGATAGACCATGCCAGTGATCGCATATAGCCTGATTCATCCTCGGATGAAATCCCGGTCTGTTAAACTCAGGTGCTTTCAATCTGGTTCCTGAAGTACCCATTTTATCCTTTTTAGTTATGGTTACTGCTGAAACATCCATAGTTGTTATCATCGGATTATCATTTGCAATAATTTTATTGTTCATTTCTTTCTCCTCCATATTATTTATTATTTATTTACACCAAGTAATCTGTTCATTAAAGCAGTAGTTGACGGATCGTGCTCGCCTGCCTGACCAGCTTTTATCTGATCACGAATTTTCCCGGCAAGTTTTTTACCCAGTTCAACACCATATTGATCTAAACTATTTATCTGCCAAATAATACCTTGTGTAAAAACTTTATGTTCATATAAAGCAATTTGCATTCCCAGGGTTTTCGGGGTTAATTTATCAAAAACAATAGTATTGGAAGGTCTGTTTCCTTTAAAGGTCCTGTGAGGAACCAAATTGGCCGGGCAACCTGATTTAACAAGTTCTTCAGATGAAAGACCATTCATTAGTGCTTCCGGCTGAGCAAGAAAATTAGCCATTAATTTAACGTGATGGTCACCAACCGGATTTAATGATCTTAAATAACCGATAAAATCAGCAGGAATAATTTTGTCAGCGCTCTGGTGAAGCAGCTGATAAAAAGAATGCTGACCATTAGTCCCGGCAGCTCCCCATAATACCGGCCCTGTTGCATAATTGACCGCTTCTCCGAAACGATTAACATACTTGCCATTGCTTTCCATGTCCAACTGCTGCAAATATGAAGGAAATAATTCTGAGTATTGATCATAGGGAAGTACTGCATAAGACTGAAATCCCATAAAATTGTTGTACCATAAACCAATCAAGGCCATCTGCATAGGGATATTTTTTTCTATGGGTGCTGTTTTAAAATGTTCATCCATTACATTATAACCTTTTAAAAAATCTGCGTAATTATCCTTCCCTATGGATAACATTACCGGTAAACCTATTGCAGAAGGTGCTGAATATCTGCCTCCAACCCAGTCCCAGAATGGGAACATGTTTTGGGGATCAATTCCAAACTTTTCTACCAGTTCTTTTGCTGTAGATGCAGCCACAAAATGTCTGGCTATATCTTCCTGGTTGAATCTTTTCAAGAACCAGTCTTTTGCCGTTTTAGCGTTTGTCATAGTTTCTTCGGTAGTAAAAGTTTTGGACTCTATTATAAACAGAGTTGTTTCAGGATCGACTTGTTTCAGAACTTCCGTAATATCTGTGCCATCAATATTTGACACAAAATGCATAGCCAGGCCATCTTTGCCGTAAGCCTTTAAGGTCTTTGTTATCATTCTTGGGCCCAGGTCAGAACCTCCGATACCTATATTAACGATTGCTTTGATAGGCTTGCCTGTTGCGCCCAGCCATTGACCGCTTCTTACTCTGTCTGTAAATTCAGCCATATGATTAAGCACGGCTGCAACTTCAGGCATTACGTTCTTCCCGTCAACTAGAATCGAACTTTTAGGAACAAATTTGTTATTGATATAATCAACATTTCTTAATGCTACATGTAATACTGCACGGTTTTCTGTAAAATTGATCTTGGCTCCGGAATACATCAAATCACGCCATTTTTCAACTTCAGCAGCTCTGGCCAGATTATTCAATGCCTCCATGATTTCTAAGGTTACCGAATTTTTGGAAAAATCAGCATACATATTTTCCAATTCATGCGTCATTGCCTGCATGCGTTGAGGTTCAATCTTATAAAGATCAGCTATATTTATTCCTTTTTTATTTATCAATTGCTGCATCTGTTTAAGAACATTCCATTCAGCTAATTCGATAAGTCTTTTTTCTTTTCTTGCCACTATTTTATTTGCCATAACAACCTCCTGAAGATTTATATCCATCTATATTTCGTATACAGCATAAATAAATTTCAGTTAAATATATCTATTTTTATTAATTTGATTATTACATTGAAATATTAGCAGTTTTGTTCAGTTTTGCAAATTAAGTTTATCCGTTTTTAAATTAATCCTTATTTTTCAGATAAGAATTGAGTTTGTTCATTAAATCGGTTGGCCCCTTCACTAAAATACCCTTAGTAATGCCGACACTTGTGGCACAATCCAGGTCTTTGCGCTGATTATCCCCGACACTCAGTACTTTTGCAGGAAGAACGCCAAAATAGTTCAATATTTCATTAAACATTTTAGGGTGAGGCTTGCCCTTCCCTGCCGATTGAGCGCATGTTACATAGTCAAAACAATCCATTATCCCGATTGCGTCCAAAACTTTGGGGACCATATATATTGAATTATTTGTAGCCACAGCCAATTTATACCCCGTTTCCTTCAAACCCAGAAGATACTTGCGAAGAACTTTATTTGTACTGATATATTGGTAAGGGTCCAGTTTTGGATTGGCATAGGTAAAACAATCATCCATTGTTAAATTATAGTAAGTCAGAGTCAGGTTTATTGAACCTATTTCTTTATATTTGCTTTCTACAAATTCAAAAGTTTGTCCGATTGAATCAGCAATATACTGGAAGCATAAACGGGCGTTTTCATCCGCGAATTCTATATTATAATAAAGTGTCAAATCAAGATCGAAAATTATGACATCTATATCAGATATTTTTTCAGAAATTATTTTTTTTCTCATAAACTACAATTCTCCTGCGCTTTAATTATTATCACTTATTTTCCATGTGGATTGTTTCCCTATCCAGACTGTAATAAAACTTCTCTGTATTAATATAAAAAAAGTTATCTGCATTATTTACATTTTTTTTCATTCTTATATTCATTTTATCAATTATAAAATATTTAACATTATACAGCGCTGACAATCCTTGTAATTCCCTGTGGCGGATATTATTCGTGGTTCGAATCAATTCTCTGTTGGGCAATCTGAGCCCCATATAAGTTGCCGGTTTATGAAAATTGCCGTCATATACAGGTATTGCTGCAAGTATATTCCCCTTTTCAAAAATTCCATAAAACTTCAACTTTTCCTTATCAAAATTAGTTTTTATCTGGTTCAGGTACAAATACAAATTTTCACTGATATTCTTGATAGTTTTTTTAGATAAATAGTAGCTTAGCAGATAATTTTTACAAGCTCCAAAGAAAATTTTTTTTAATTCAATATCTTCTGTATTTACGAGATTCGTTACAAATCCGTATTCATCAATGAATTTGTGTTCTTTCAGAAAAGTATATATTTTGTCATTGGGAATAGATGTTCCGTTTAATATATCTAAAAAATCATCATTTGTTACTTGTCCCGTTATCAACTTATTAATTAGCGGATTACTCATTGCTGAAAATTTCAAATACATGGGGTTATCATTTTCTGAGTTTCGCCCGAAATAAAAGGTAAATGATTCCGCTAATATTTTAACTGATAAAGGCATTATACCTGTTATATGCTTGCATACCCTGTTGGTAAAATTACCAGCGTCAGTGAGCAGGATAGCTGACGGGATTTTGCTGTCAAGCTGATAAATTTTTTTCAAGGGTAATTCATATAAACCGGAATTGTCATATTTTTTTTCTATTTTCATAATAGTGCAGTCTTCTTTCAAATAAATTTTTATTTTATCCCATTTGTCTGTATCCACAATCAGACTTTCTTTTAAAAAGGGAAGCTGTATTACATTGGACTGCGATTGCAGAGAAATATCGAACAGCAGTCCTCTGTATGCTGTAATCTTGCCGCCATTCATATAATATATCAGACTCTTTTTTGTTTTATCCTGGCCAAAAGTTAGCCTTAATCCTCTTCTTAAAACTATTCCTTTTTCTGTTGGTAGTCTTAATATTACCGGTGTACATTTGGCAGTTACATTTTTTAAAACATTTTTGTATTTTTCCGGTAATCTTATTTTCAGGATATTATCTTTTTCAGAGCAGATTGCGGCATAGGTGGCTCCAAGCTTTATGGTTAATCGCCACTTATTGTCCAACTCATAAATTCCCAGTTTATCAAACCTGGGGTCGTCCCTTAGAATATCTCCGGACCGGAACCATTGGACCGCTTTTAACCTGGGAGCATGCATTTTTTGAATAATGTTTTCTCTGACAAAATTTAAACTTTCACTGTTGTATTCTGTTTTTGTGATAAATTTTCCATCAAGCGTATACAAAGATAATACATTACTTTTGTATTCCAGCCGGACCAATTGATTTTTGTATTTTTTGGAGACAAAAATGCCTTTTTTGCTGTTAAGCGGGTTAACTATCTCCCCCTTGGAATTTGTTCGGCGAATAGTGTAATAGCAGGTGTCGTCTTCGGTCGTTTTAAAATCCCAAATATCCAGCAATTTTTCTCTGATAATTCTAGACAAACCAACTTTTGCCATTCTCCTTTTCAACGTCTTCCTGTCTGTATCCGCCGCAAACTGAAAATATTCACTGGCAGGATCGATATCCTCAAAAATTATTCCCGCGACAGGGTTATCATCCAGCAATCGGGCAAATTTTTCTACAGCCGCTGTGCCGTTTGTACCTCCTCTGTCAGCAAAAATATAGGACTTGAGCAAAGGCCTCTTTACAAAATCATGATAGCGGGTTAATTTTTTTATTAATTTATTAAATTCTATTGGTCCCAGATATCTTGTTAACTGAAAGTACTCCCATTCAGGATGTATTATTTCAGTAAAAACTTTATCGGTTATGTCTATTTTGTGTCGTACAGAAAAATGTTGCTCGCAGCCGTAAATATCCTTATAAATATTTGAAACATATGTATTTCTTGCAATGCCGCCATTATAGTATTCAGCTATTATTTTTTTTAACAAATTAAACCTCTGTCATTATTAATTACACATGAACATAAATATATCGTAAGCTGCAACAAAAAATTGTCAGGGTCGATATATTATTATGAATAAAATCATATCCTGCAAAAAAAATAATGGTTTCTGTTATATTGGAATTGCCCCTGAGCTTAAAAAATTGTTAGGTGACCCCAGTTCAGCACTCATATTGCCGGCTGTTAAAAAAAATCCGGACTTTTTCCCGAAATGGGTTAGAGATTATTATCTGGGCAGCGATTCAATAAATTAAATCAAATTCAAAAGGACCTTAATCGTTTCATCTTTCGTACCGCAATAATAATCAGGTGCTGAATATTTCACTCTATGTTTCAGTATCTTCAGATTGTTAACAGAATAAGCCTTGTAAAGAAGAATGCTTTTTACAGGGAGTTTTTCTTTGGAGTTTTGCGCAAGCTGTACATCGCTGATGTTGTCTCCGATATAATAAATATGTTTGTAATCCCTAATATTTTTTAATTTGTAGAATAAAACAGGATTACTTTTGTCTTGACCGAATTTCCTCAACTCAGGATATTTCACAAAATCAAAATTTTTTGTATTTTCCACTGAAATTACTTCACTGAAAAACCTGTCAATCTTGAAGCGCCGCAAAACATATTGCGCTTCATCGTCTGTCCGGCCGGTAATAATGGAAAGTAGCCCGAACTTATCAGTCAGTTTCTTCAGGTCGGATACTGAAAAAATTAAAGCTTCCTTTTCTTTCAACCCATCTTTTTTATCTGCTCCAAGATATAATTCCTGAAAAACTTCTTTTATTTGTTCATAACTTATTTTCTCATTACCGGTTGTGATATCTTTATATTTATCAGTGCCTAACCCCAGCAATATACTGTTAGTCAAGATATATCCCGCGTACCAGTCATTATTGAAGCCCTCAAGCATTTTGATTCGGTCAACATCTTTAATGCTGATTGGTTTATTTAAAAAATATTCCGCAGTTTTTTTTATGGCCCAACGATAAGACCTGGTTGTATCAATCAGCACTCCGTCTATATCAAATACCAGTTTAGTCCCTGATAATTTCATTAATTTTCCCTATTATTTTATCCAGCGCGCCGGACTTTTTATTCAAACTTTTCAATTTCTTCACTGACGAATTAATAAAATCATGATCTGCAGCGAGCCTGTTTATTTCTCCGGCGATCTTTTGTTCATCAAGTTCACCCCTGAATTCCGGGAACAAAAGTTGATTTTCTTTGGTATTCAAAAGCGAAGTATATTTTACTTTTTTATCCAGTGATTTCAAAAGCCACTTTTTTCCGTAAGTTCTAAACAAAGGCAAATTCAATATTGCGCCCATTAAACCCTTGAAATTTACCACCTCCGGATAATTAAATGGAAAAACAATTAAGGTTGGCACATTCAGATAAGCAAGCTGTATATTGTTTGTGCCGGGAATAGACACCGCCATATAAGCAGCCAGCATCAGTTCAAATGTTTTATCTTTATAATAAATAATAGATTTATCAAGCCTGTACTTTTGCAGCATTTGCTCAGGTATAAAAGATGATATATTAAAAATACATTTCAATTCAGGTTTTATATATTGCACAGCTTTCTGCATAAGGGGAAACAGATGTTTGAACTGTTCTGGCCTGCTGCCTGGGAAAAAAACAATATTTTTTGTTTTTTTAAGCTCTTTTAGAAATTTTTCATCCGCTGCAGTGTGTTCGAAATAAGAAAACATCAAATCCCCGTCCTTATCGCGTGTAAAAAAAGCATCATAAAACATCCTGAAATTTTGGGCTCCTTCAGTATAGGCAATTGCCTTATAACCATAACGCCATTTTAATAACAGTGCCCACAAAAGGTCCCCTCCTAAGAACAATACAACTCCTTTTTTAGTCGGCTTAAAAGACAATCTTCTAAGATTTTTCCAAAATTCTTCGGGCCGAAAAACCTGATCTATTTCTTTAATGCCGGTTGCGGTCTCCATTTCTGTGCCTGTAGAAAACCTGCATGGTAATAAAAACAAGGTTATACGAATATCCTTACGTTGTTTTTTCAGCTCCTTAACAACCGGTGTTACCCACGTAGCGATTTCCCCGGGGCCATTTGTTGTTATAAAAACGTCATACATTTTTGAAATATTTTTTAAATCTTTCCATGGAACTGTTTATTATCAGTTTTTCGGGATATCCTGTCTCATTGATTAATTTTATAGCGAGTTCAAAATTCCCAACAGCTTCATGATAATGTGTATCGGTATTAACAATAATGTCGTTACCGATCTTTTTGGCAAGTTTAAGCATTTCCAACCCAACTTTATAGGAGCCGGGACGAATAAACATATATGACGAATTATTTATTTCTATCAGTGTTCGTGTTTCTTTTGCCGCTTGCAGTACTGCTTTCATATCAACAGGTATCTTGGGGTTATCAATATGGCCTAATATTTTTACCGCTTTCCCGTAGTTCTTTTCCATTAGCTTCAGATAGCCTGAGGTTAACTGCTCGCTTGTGTAATAATGAGGAATAACACCGCTATGATAACTGGCGATAAAAAAATCCAGTTCTTTAATAACATGGCTCTTCAGATCAAGTTTTCCATCATCATCGATAATATTAAGTTCAGCACCCCTCAACACTCTTGTCCCACTTATCTTTTCCGGTAATATTTTCAGGTTTTGAAAGTAATATTCTTTAGGGCCGTCCGTCATAGCCGGACCATGGTCAGCGATGCCTATAACAGGTAGACTAATTTTTTTTGCGTAACTAGCGTATTCTGTGATAGTGGAATAGGCATGTTCGCTGGCAATCGTATGTATGTGTAAATCTGCAATCAGTTTCATGATTATTTGTATCGCTTTAAAAGTTCTCTGAAAATTTCTTCCAGACTAACTTTTTTGTCTACAAGCGCCATAAGCAAATGGAAAAACAAATCTGCCGACTCATAAATGATTTCTTCTTTTTTACCGTTTTTCAGAGCAATTACGATTTCAGTGGCTTCCTCACCTACTTTCTGTATTACTTTGTCACTACCTTTATCGAATAATTTAACTACATAAGAACCTTCAGGTCGATTTTGCAATCGCTCCTGTACTTTCCTGTAAAGCTCATTTAAAACTTCAAAGGAATCAGGTTTAATCTTTTCTTTATTTAACAGACTTCTGTAAAAACAACTCTCATTCCCCGTATGACAGGCAGGGCCCTGTTCAATTACCGAATAAAGAAGACAATCTTCATCACAATCAACACGAATATCGACAATTCTCTGCACATTGCCCGAAGATTCACCTTTTTGCCATAAACTTTTTCTGCTGCGTGAATAATAGGTGGCAAAACCGGTCGAGATAGAAGATTTCAGAGCTTCCATATTGGCATACGCCTGCATCAGTACTTTGCCGGAAAGATAACTCTGGCACACAACCGGAATTAAACCGTTTTTATCAAACTTCAAATCATCAATCTTAAACATAATGTAGACAGTTTAACAACTTTTCAGAATTTATTCAATTTATTGGTTTTTAATTAACGGCAGGTACTAAATATGAACCGGACTTTTTTTCAAATTATTTAAAATAGCGTGCTTCTATTATTCCGGCCAGAATTGCTGATATTGTAGTCAGGTATTGTTGTATGTCATCTGAGCTTTGATGGGTTTGTTTGGTAAATAAACTGATAAGTCCTATTACAGAACGATTCTGGTTGGCGATAGGCACACTGTAATGCCCCATTCCGGGATATTTACCTTTGCATTGATATTGCTGATTTATTTCCAGCTCTTTTGCGTAAATTAATTTGCCGTTAACTGCCGCCCTTCCGCATACTCCTTGGCCAAAAAGAATTTTAGGACAGGTTTTTTTTATTTCTTCAGGCAGATTAGTTTGTGCCTTGAGAATTAACTCCCCGGGATTTTTGTCCAATACATATATACCACCGCGCATCAACAAGTCCAAAAGAGGTATGGAAATTATAATATCCAGTGCCTGTTGTAATTTGGCTTCCATGGACATTCTGATAATAGCGAGTTGATAAATGGAAATAAGAGCGCTTTGCAGCATATTGGTTTTTTCAAGATTCTCAATATTGTTATTCTGTTCCAAAATTTTTTCCAGCATTTTTTCATCAATCTTGTCCTGCAATTCAGTTTGTGATTGCTGGTTTGTGTCGGAAAATATATTTTTAAGCATGCCTTTTAGATCGAAATCCCTCATCTATCTAATCCTTTATGTGTTAATTTATTAGTATTAAGCCCAAATAAAATGAAGTTTAAACGTTAAAATTATTCTTTCAATTCATTCAATACTGTCTTCAGACGATCCAGTAAATTGCTTCTTATATCCAGTATAGCGTCTTTAGTCAAATTTAATTCTTTTAAATTTCGTTCTTTAAAGATTCCCTCCATTTCCAGTTTGGAATCCTGCTGTGTGACAATGCCAGACCCTACTTCCAAGGTTTTGGCAATACCATCGGCAATATGGACTATAAATGCTCCTATATTTTTACCCTGAACCTTTTCCGGATTATGATGATTTTCAATAACCTGACAAAGTTCTTCGGGAAAATTCCATTTTCTGGAGACCTCAGCGCCAACATCACCATGATTAAAGCCCATTATCTGTTCTTCTGCCTGAAAAAATTTCATACCGCCTGTTTTATAAAGGTTCCAGACTTCAGTCATTTCATTGCCTTCATGCATATTTATAATAAGCTTGCCCACATCATGCAGAAGGCCCATAATATAAGCTTCTTCCGGTCTGCCCAGACCTGTTTTCTCAGATAACATCCTGGATCCTATTGCGACTGCCAAACTGTGTTCAAAAAGAGCATTCTGTTCCATTCCGTATTTTTCCAGTTTTGTTTTTAAAAACTTCTGAGAGGTGGCAGTTAGCGCCAGACTTTTAACTTTATTAAATCCCAAACAGACAATGGCATAGGAAATAGTGCTAATACGTTGGGCCGCACCGTAATAAGCGGAATTGGCCAGACGCAATACTCTGGAGACCAGAGCCTGGTCCATTTCAATAATTTTGCCTATTTCAGCTGCGGTTACTGTATTTATGTCCATCTTGTTCAACTGAATAATTGTAGTTGGTAACGGGACTAAATCACCCCTGATTTTATAGACGATACTCGCAAACAGTTTATTGTTCAGCATATTTATCATTGAAATTTATCTTCCCTAGCCTTTATCTTAACGAAAATATAATTTTAGTTCAACGGTTTACAGTAATCTTTAAAAAACTTTTACTCTTTTCTGTAATCTTTACTCTATCATCAATTTCCTGGTTTACAATCCAGATAATTTGTTTGCTGTCGCAAATTATAGGGATATTCTCTCTCTGTCGTAAAGGAACTTTTCTATCAATAAAAAAATCCTTAACTTTCTTACTTTTTTTCATTCCTAACGGTATAAAAATATCACCGGGCATCCTGTAACGACAGTATAAGGAACTAATATTAACTTTCTCTATATCCATATACACAGTTGCTTTGTTGTTTTTATCAATAACCGGTTCAGTTGCTTTTGCAATTGTTATGCAAAAATCACCGCAAAAATTTTGCCCATACTTTAAGGGATATTTATGTTGTTTCTTGCGCTGTTCTTTTGTCGTTAATAAGAAATGTTTATAGGATTTGCTTAAAATCATATTATTAATTAAGGAATATTCCCTGTTAGGAGTTGGGGACAGCAGAAATGCCGAAATATCTTCGAGTAAATTAGAATTTATTCGTCCATTATATTGAGGATGCTTTAATAATATTTTTTTTATAATTTCCTTCCGAATATAAGGATGAATTTTCCTGAATTTCAATAAATCAAAGCCTTCACTCTCAACTATGATGTTTTTAAGAGCCTGTTCTGCGCTGGTATCTACGAAATCGGATATTTCATCGGATATTTCCTTATTTGTTATTAGCACTTTTTCCAAGGCAGGACTGAAGTTGTTTTTTATCATCGGTATAATTATATTGCGGAGCTTGTTCCGTTTAAAGTCGGTTTCATAATTGGTTTTATCAACTACATAAGAAATTTTATGGCTTTCCAGATAATCATAAATATCTTGTTTAAAAGCTTTTAATAATGGTCTTACAACCCTAACTGGTCCTTCACTGTCCTCAATGAACATTGTTTCCAAAATTCC
This sequence comes from Candidatus Margulisiibacteriota bacterium, assembly GCA_028715625.1. NCBI lineage: Bacteria > Bacillati > Candidatus Margulisiibacteriota > Candidatus Margulisiibacteriota bacterium. The sequence continues at coordinate 21,174 of JAQURL010000026.1, forward strand.
CAGTTTCAGGCCGGTTGTTCCTGTAAGGTATTGAAACAATATCGATTCGGCCTGATCATCAGCGTGATGAGCAGTCACAATTATATTTGCTTTTAATTTTCTGGCTGTTCTTAATAGCTCCTTGTACCGCAGTATTCGCCCTGTTTCTTCCAAACTTTTCTTTATTTTTTTTGCCGTCAAACGTACTTCAATTTTTTTTGAAAAAAAATTCACTTTCAAATTTTTGCATATTTTTCTGCAGAATATTACTTCTTTATCAGCTTCCCGGCGCAGACCGTGATTTAAGTATAAAGCCGAAATACTGGCCTGAGGAAAAAGCTGTTTTAGAAGATATAAACAGGCAGTAGAATCGGCTCCTCCTGAAAAAGCTAAAAGAATACGATCATTATCATCAAAAAGTGATCTATTAAAAAATTTTTCCAGCATTGCAGAATAATTATATCATAATGCTTTGATCCCATGTTTACTAATATATTTCTATACCTTATAATAATTTCAACCATGAAACAGAAGATAACAGAGATAAAACAGACTTTCTCCTCTGATTTGAAAATTTGTGAGACAATTGAAGATATCGAACCTGTTCGTATCAAATATTTAGGGAAAAAAGGTGCAGTTACCGAACAACTCAAACAGCTTTCTTCACTTTCTATAGACGAAAAAAAACTTTTCGGCCCCCAGCTTCATGAACTGAAAGAATATATAAGTAACGAAATAGACAAAAAAATCAATTTTTTTGAGGAAAAACTCCTGCTTCAACAACTCGCATCTGAAAAAATTGATTTTACACTTCCCGGTAACAGCGTAACTAAGGGAAAAACACATATCCTCTCCCAGGTAACCGACGAAATTAACAAAATATTTAACGATCTGGGGTTTGTTGTGGCGGAAGGACCGGAAATTGAAACCGACTATTACAACTTCAGCGCTCTGAACTTTCCGGCTGATCATCCTTCGCGTGACATGCATGATACTTTTTATGTTGATCATCCCGAGAATCTGCTTTTGCGTACACACACCTCCGGCGTACAAATACATGTCATGGAAAATTTCAAGCCTCCGGTGCGGGTTATCATGCCTGGGAAAGTATTCCGCAGCGACGCGGATATGTCGCACTCCCCGGTTTTTCATCAGGTTGAAGGCTTATATGTAGATAAAAATGTATCCTTTTCCCATCTCAAGGGAACTTTGCAATATTTTATGGATCGATTTTTTAAAGGTAGTAAAAATATAAGGTTACGCCCCAGTTTTTTCCCTTTTACTGAACCCAGTGTGGAAATGGATGTGCAATGCGTTTTCTGTGGCGGCAAAGGCTGCGGTATGTGCAAACAAACAGGCTGGATAGAAATCCTGGGAGCTGGAATGGTGGACCCCAACGTTTTGAAGAATGTAAAAGTTAATGCTGATGAATATAGCGGATTTGCTTTTGGTGTAGGCGTAGAACGCCTGGCTATTCTTAAATACGGTATTACTAATATAAAACTTTTTTATGAGAATCATTATTATTTTCTGGAGCAATTCTGATGCTTGTACCTGTTGAATGGTTAAATGATTTTGTGGATTTGGATAAAAATATATCAACAGACGATATTGTTGCAGCTCTGATGGAACATAGCTGTGAAATAGAACAGGTTATTGACAGGTCAAAGGGGATAGAGAATGTGGTTATTGGTAAAATCCTCTCGCTGGAAAAACATCCGGATGCTGACAAACTGCAGGTTTGCGCGGTTTCTGTCGGCAATAAAACAGTACAAATTGTAACCGGAGCCACCAATGTTAAAACTAACGATTTAATCCCTGTTGCTCTGGATGGCGCTCTTCTACCTACCGGCCTGCAGATTAAAACTACGAAACTGCGCGGTGTTTTAAGCGAAGGTATGCTCTGTTCTGAAAAAGAATTGAAACTTTCTGACGAAGCATCGGGAATAATGATACTGCCGTCCAACTCTCCTGTGGGTATGAATATTGTCAAATATTTAAAGCTTGACCGGCCCATTCTTAATCTGGCAGTTTTACCCAATCGTGGCGATTTATTGAGCATCAAAGGAATCGCCAGGGAGCTGAGTGTGATATATAACAAATCTCTTAAGGAAACTGCTGTATACAAACCGGGAAAAATTTCCGGGAAGAACAGTCTGCCATTAAAAATAAACATTGAGGCCCCGAATCTCTGCTCCAGATATATGGGTGTTGCTATCAAAGGCATTCAGCTGAAGTCCTCTCCTCAGTGGATGCAGGAACGCTTAAAACAGGCGGATGTAAAGCCTATTAACAATATCGTTGATATTACCAACTATGTCATGCTGGAACTGGGCCAGCCTTTACATGCCTTCACTTATGAACAAATAAAAAATTCCACCATCGTTGTGCGCGAAGCCGGAGAAAAAGAAACAATTACGTTGCTTAATGATGAACAAATGGCTTTAAATTCCAGCAAGCTCGTCATTGCCGACAATGTAAAACCAATAGCTCTGGCAGGGATTATGGGTGGGAAATATTCATCGATAGATTCTGGGACCCGGAATATTATTATCGAATCAGCGTATTTTAACCCCGCAAGCATCAGAAAAACTGCATTTTCTTTGGCTCTAAGGACCGAATCTTCTCAGCGTTTTGAAAAAGGTGTCGATTGGCAGACAGTAGAACTTGCTATGCTCAGGGCCATAGAGCTTGTCTTAGAACTGGCCGGTGGCGAAGTAGCTTCAGAAATAGTCGATGTTAAAACCAAAGAGTGGCCCAGGGTGACGATTCCTTTTAACTCAAATAAAATTAACAGTTTACTCGGAACAAACCTCTCCAAAGAACAAATGACAAAAACGTTGTCAGCGCTTGGATTTGATGTTACAAACGATATCATTTACGTTCCTACATTTAGACAGGACGATGTTTACAGAGAAGCTGACATTGCTGAAGAAATCGGCAGAATTTATGGTTACAATAATGTTATCACTGTAATCCCACCTCTTACGGATTTTTCTAAAAACTGCAATCCTGAAAATTCATATGAACTGAATAACAAACTTCGCGAATTATTAACAGGTTATGGTGCCAATGAAATCGTATCCTATTCCATGGCCAGTCCAGACGAAATCGCTATGATTTATGATAAGACCGGAGTCTTTCTAAAAAACCCCTTAAATAAATCCGAATCTTTGTTAAGATGTAATCTTTTCATTTCTTTACTAAAAAATTTTGAATTTAATAATCGCAATCTGGTTCATGAGTTGAAAACCTTTGAATTGGGCCATGTATATTTTAAAGAAAATGAAAAATTTATGGAAGAAGCCCGCGGCGCAGCTCTTTTTACAGGTAGAAAGGAATCAACGACTTATGAAAAACTCGTTCGCGAGTACAGTTTCCCGGATATCAAAGGATTAACTGAAGACCTGCTGAAATCTATTGGCATAAAAAAATATCAGCTTCAGGAAAATAAAACTTTTAGTTTTCTGCACCCTTACAGGTCCTGCGAGATAAGAGTCGGAAAAGACATACTGGCTGTGACCGGTGAAGTACATTCGCTTGTTAAAAAACACTATGATTTCAGAAAAACCGTTTGTTATAGTGAATTTTTTATCGATAACATAAAAAAATATATTTCTAATAGGAAACATTTTCAGCCTTATTCCTTGTATCCCACAGTAAAAAGGGACATTTCTTTCTGGATTGATAAGGTGGTTGTTTACGAAACTATTTTGAAAACTATAAATCAGTCCAAAGCCGAATACCTGAGTGATATTATTTTATCCGATATTTATGATGGCAAAAAATATGGCGATGACAAAATAAACTACGCTCTTTCTCTTATTTTCCAGAGCCAGGATTCTACTCTAACAGAAGAACAGGTTAACCATAGTTTTCAAAAAATTATACAGAATATTCAGAAGCAGTTAAATCTGATTTTTGCTTAGCCATGGCTGTAACCCCCATGATGCGTCAATATTACGAAATAAAATCAGGATGCGAAGACGCTATACTTTTTTTTCGCTTGGGTGATTTTTATGAAATGTTCTATGACGACGCATATAAAGCATCTCGAATCCTTGGATTAACTTTAACTTCCAGAGGTAAAGACGAAAACGGGGAAAAAATACCGATGTGCGGTATCCCCTATCATGCCGCCAATAATTATATCCCCAAACTGTTAGCTCAAAATATCAAAATTGCTATCTGTGAACAGACAGAGGACCCCAGCCAGGCCAAGGGTTTAACAAGACGCGAAGTTGTAAAAATTTTAACTCCGGGTACAGTCCTGGAAGACAATCTGCTCCAAAGTCAGGAAAATAATTATTTAATGGCTATATCCAATGATACCCTGAAAAACAATTTCGGTCTGGCTTATTGTGATATCTCCACCGGAGAATTTTTCGTTACTGAGATAAATGACCCGGCAAAACTTGTGGACGAAATCGAAAAAATAAATCCCAAAGAAATTCTTACAGCCACTAATCTTGATATCAGACTTGTTCAAGGGTTCTTTACGACAGTCTATAACCCGCTTCCATATAAAGAAGCCAGGGACAGGTTTCTTAAATTCTATAACATTCACTCAGCTGAAGCTGTTGGTCTTGAGGATTTCCACATTTCCTTTTCGGCTCTGGCAGCTATTTTAAATTACCTGGAAAAAACCAAAAAAATCACCGGGTTTTTGAATAAACCCAAACGCATTGATAATCAGGACTATTTATACATGAATGCAGTGACCCTAAAAAACCTGGAAGTACTTTCGGCACTTAACCCTCAGAATAAATCAGGTTCTCTGATCTGGGTGCTGGACATGACCAGAACATCAATGGGCGCTCGGCTGCTGCGCAAATGGTGTGCCAAACCTTTGTACAATCGAGAACTCATTCAACAACGTCTCGATGCAGTAGACTTTTTCCATACCAATTTTGGCGTTCTTGCAGAGTTGGACAGTCTGTTGGGGGAAATATATGACTTGGAACGTTTAAACGTAAAAATAGCCAACCAGATAGCTAATCCGCGTGATTTAATATCTATAAAAAATTCCTTGAATAAACTTCCTGCTCTTTACCAAATTTTAAAAGAAATACCTTCAAACCTGAAAAACCTTCTGCTTTTCCCTGAAGAATGGCTGAAAGCTACTCATGATATGTCTGTAGAAATAGAAAAAATCATTCTGGATGAACCTCCTGTACTTCTGAATAACGGTGGAATTGTTAAATCCAGTTATTCAGAGGAACTGGATAAACTGAGGGAAGATGTAAAAAACAGCAAACAATGGTTTATTGACCTGGAAATAAGGCTTAAAAAAGAAACCAACATCAAATCCTTAAAAGTAAATTACAATAAAGTTTTCGGTTATTACATCGAAGTCACGACCACCAACCTCCCGCAGGTCCCCGATTATTTTATCAGAAAACAGACTATTTCTACCGGTGAACGTTTTTATACTCAGGAACTTAAGGAAAAAGAAAACTTTATTTTGCATGCCGATGAAATTATCATCAAAAAGGAAATAGAAATATTTACGGCTTTACTTGCCGACCTGAAAAAATATACTGATGCACTGCAAATAATAGCCGATAAGATATCAGTCCTGGATTGTCTTACTTCTCTGGCCAAAGTTGCCCGGGCGAATAATTATAAAAAACCTGTATTGAACGATAATGGATTGTTCAAGCTTCAAAACAGCCGCCACCCGGTATTGGAAAAAAAGCCGGACAGTTACCAGTTTGTAGCGAATGATGCTTTTTTTGACACACAAACAAGCAATTTTGTTATACTTACAGGTCCGAATATGGCCGGTAAATCAACTTATATGCGGCAAATAGCTTTAATAATAATTATGGCCCAGATAGGCAGCTTTGTTCCGGCACAAGAAGCCAACATCAGCCTTACCGATAAACTTTTTGCCCGTATCGGCGCCAGTGATAATCTCTTTGAGGGTAAAAGCACCTTTATGATGGAAATGCTGGAATCATCCGGTATTCTGCATAACGCCACCAAAGACTCATTTATTATCCTGGATGAAATCGGACGGGGAACATCCACATTTGACGGGCTCAGCATAGCAGCGTCCATAGCTAAGTATATTTACAAACAAATTCAGGCCAAAACCATGTTCGCGACACATTATCACGAGATTACTTCTCTGACCGAACAATACCCTCTTATGAAAAATATGAATATTGCTGTGGTTGAGGAACAAAATAAAATTCGCTTTACCTATAAAGTTATTCCGGGCAAAGCTGAAAAAAGCTACGGCATTCATGTGGCGGACCTGGCCGGATTACCCAAGGAAATTATTCGTGACGCCACAAAAATCCTGGAAGAACTGGAAAAAGAAGAAATTTCCCTGCACAAAAACAAGACCGGTAAAATCAAACAACTATCTCTTTTTTAATTTAACAAAAGATTGCAGAAAATAAATGTTTATAAACAGGCTCATGCGGGAATAAGGATACTGTAATTAATAAGATAAAACTAATATGGGAAACTGCAAACATCATAACGTATCGTTCTTAGGTATTCTGCAATACCGTACTTATCCGGAAAAATGCTTCATATGCAATGACTGCCATACAGTAATTACAGACTATGTAACACACATTGATATGGAATTATACGCTGATAAAAAAGAAATGCTTCTGAATCTTTAAAGATCAGAATCATAGCTAAACCAAAAGGGCTTATAGTATTATTCGCACAAATTGGGAATTAGAAAAACATTTTTGAAAGAGTATGGTTAAAAAACAACTTTCCAGGTAACAGCTATATTAAAGATAATCTGGGTCCAATCCAGAATTGTCTTAACCAGGTCAAAATCTTTTATTTCTTTGGTCGGCACCACAATAATATCGCCTTTTTGAACACCGGTACCGAAATCATTTGTCTTGCTTACCGTACCATCAGCATGTATAACAAATATTTCAGGAGTATCCGCGTCTTTTCTGAATAATCCAGCGTCATTCAGATAATATTGCATGTTCCTGTTTTCTTTATATACGAACATGCCCTGATTATAAACACCGCCGACAACACCTACGGTCTGAGGTATCGGAGGTACTACAATCGAATCCTTGTCCTGCAGTTTGAGATCTTCATCCATTACGTTTTTATAAAATAACGCGCCGGCATCCATACGAATACGGTTAAAGTTGGACAGGCTCATGATATTCTGTACCAGTATTTCGTTGGAACTGCTGGTTTTATTAATACTTTGCAGCAAATTCAAATTATTATTTACTCTATAAAATTCTATTCCGGGAATATAGGCTTCGTCAGTGAAACCGCCGATACGTTTTATAAACATACTTAATGTTTCATTTTTGTAAATCGGATAAATGCCCGGCTGCATGGTTTCTCCACGAATTTCCACTGTTCCGGCCACATCAAAGTCTCTTACGGACTTGATGAACACCTCATCCAGGGGTTGCAATACAAAAGTTTTAATTTCATTATTTTTTACTTCGATAATTTTATTGTTACTGGTAGTCATTTTTCTCATAACATATATCTTTTCTTTATCAGCATTATACTTGAAGTCTCCGGCTTTAAAAACCAAATCCTCCAGGGTCATGTTCTGATAATAAACAAAATTACCCGGCTTGGAAACCTCGCCTTGAATACTTAGATTATAATTTTTATTAAGTTCGCTGGTTGAATATACTTTTATCTTATCAAACATCTCCAGACTAATGTTTTTTAAATCTGTTTCTTTAGCGTTAATCGGCAATATTTCATCCATGTTTGAGGTAGTCATTCGATAGATTTCCACCCTATCCAGATATGCTGTTTTATTGAAACCTCCGGCAAGAGTAAGTAATGCTTGCAGGTTCTGAACTTTGCCGTATTCATAAAGCCCCGGGTGCAAAACATCTCCTTCAATATCCACCCAATTATCTATTTGATCCGAAATAGCTTTTATATCAATAATGTCTCCATTTTCTATAGGAATTTTTTTACTGTTATTTATAAAATCATCATAACTCTTAAAGGTCAAAGTCTGTAGTCTGAACTGGTCAGAATCTGTACCGCGTCTTATAAGGTTTACTTCCCTGAAATAAGTACTGCGCGTATATTTACCGGACATGGCCAACAAACTATACATCGTGGTATTTTCTTTCAGTTCGTAAATGGCCGGCACCTTTATTTCTCCTTTTATAGCAGCTGTATCCGCTATTTTAGGAACGTATATAGTATCACCTTTTTTCAATTGAATATCATCGCTCTTGTCACCATAAATCAGCAAATCATAAAGATCTATAGTTTTATATAGCCGTCTGTCCCTGATAAGCTGAATATTCCTTAAAGTACCGATTTTTGTAGGACCGCCTGACGCATATAATCCATAAAGAAAAGTCGAGAGAGAGTTCAAGTTGTACCTGCCGGGTGTTTTTACTTCTCCCAATATAAATACATCTATAGTCTTCAGTTTACCCAAGGTTATATCCATTGTGAAATTTGCGAAATATTTTTCCATAAGATTATTTATTATACGTTTCGCGTCAGACAGGGTCAGATTAGCCACATTTACTTTACCTGCTTTTGGTAAAATTACGGTACCGTCAGTATCTATAATCAGATTAAAGTTTTGTTGAATATTACCCCAGAGATAGACAATTAATTCGTCTCCAGCGCCCAGGATATAGTCACCGCCGACAGGAATATTTTCCAAAGGTGTAAATGTCAGAGATACTTGATTAAACACATCATATCCGAACTGTTTCAATTCTTTAGGAAATTTTGATTCAATAATGGAGCGAAACTCCGGTTCTTGTTTAATCTCTGCAGCTTTAGGTATCTCAACTGCTTTTTCCGATATAACACCATTATCATTAAGAATTGGTTTGTTATTTTGAACCGTTTGTGCTGGATTCGAATTCAAATATGTTTCAGCAGCACTTTTTATCTCAGCGTCGCTGACATTATATTGTTTTTTAAGCGCATCAATATTTACAGGAGGCAATGCGGCTAAAACCAGGTTAAAGACAAAAGTAAAAACAATCCCGTAAAATATTCTATTAGTGTATTTCATCAGTTATTCCCATACTTAAGAAAATTATTTTAGCATAACATCAGAGTTTATAAAACTTAAAATATTTATGGAAAGTTAAACATACAAAGATAGCGACTAGAATGTAGTTGTTAAACGAAAGATCAGAGTTTGTTCAATAAAATTTTTAGTTTTATCGGCTGTATCCAATTTGTCGCCTGCTGCCGCGATTGTTAAATCAATATAAAGTTTAGTTTCATAGAATATATATTGATTACCTGGAAATTTATATATACCGCCCAGGCCTAAAGTTGTCTTATTGTTATTTACTCGTTGTGCCGGATCATTACCATCATTCAGGCCTAATTGCAGGACAATGCTTGCATAAGTACTTAACACCCTGGGTATATAGTCGTAATCTAGTCGAACTCCATATGATGTATAGGTTGTCATACTGGGGGTAACGCCCTTATTCTGCTTGTCAGATTTGCTTAAAGAGAACTTGGCTTTTACCGGGGAGAATTCGGTATCGACATTGATTCCAATCGCTGTCTGATCAAAACTATTAGCCGAAGCCACAGCGTCTTCATATGATATCAAGCTGTAATTTGTATTCAATTTCCCAATAAACTTCCCGATTTCCAATCTGATATTAGTAAAAGAAAATAAGTGTGTCTGCGTTTTATTATCAACCAAAGATACATTCTGGGTGGAATCATTTTTCTTGAGATTCAAGTTATAATTGTATCCCAGATTAAAGATATCAAAAACGTTGACATTAGCCATACCTTTAAAATCGTCACTGTAGGTTGTAGCACCGCCCATTTCCGGTGAGAGCAATTTGGTAACGTTGTCCTGCTCTTTTTGATAAGCGCCTGTAAAGGAAATCATGCTGCGTAACAGGTTTAACTTTAATGATGTTCCATAGAAGAAATCATCATTTTTTATTGATGTATTACCCAGACTTTTAAAACCCTTAGTCACCAAACTGGTATTGGTCTTAAAAAATAAATCGCGTGTAAAAAGCGGCGTACCGTATTCCAGATAGGCAGCTCCGCCCCCCTGCATACTTGTTCTGATTGGAATTAAGTTAAGTATGGCCTCAGGAATTATCTTCTTGGCCTCAGTCGGTATGGTATTGGTATCACCTGTGGAAATATCGGAATAATAAACCGAACCGGCCAGTTCACTCTTAAAATAGCTGCTTGAATCTTCATTGAGGTTTAATTTGTTATACATGCCCAAAACAAAATTTTCCTGAGGTAAAGATGTTCCCCAGTTCGTTGTATTGGGCAACGAATTCATATCGTCTTTAAAATGCAGCAATGACAAAGATGTATCCAGGGCAAATACTCTCATGCTTAATTGATAGGCGGTTAATTTCTGAGTAAATGTTCCGTTAATATTGTTGCTGGGGTCACTGCTGCCAAAAACCGTACGGGCGGTATCGCCGTTAATATAGGTGAAACTCATAACTCCTGGCAAACTCATTGTCATATTTACTCCGTCAACGTTTATTCCATTCAGGGTATATTGTGAAAGAACAGGAGCAGAATCCTTCAGAGATAACCTAACATACCCCTTGTCATCGTATAAATCGATTCTGGTGCGTGATTGCCTTTGTTGAGCTGATGTTTCTTCTGATGTTTCATAATCATATATATCCATATTCATAAAACCGCTCTTCAGATTCATTTCCATGGTATTTTTCATCCTGAAATTCGGTCTGGATATAACACTGGCACTTTTGTCAGTTGAATATAAATCGAGTATTAGTTCTTCTTTGCCTTTCATATCCACTAAAGAAGGTTTTTTGGGTTGATATGTAAAGCTGGATTGGATTGTATACTCCTTGCCGTCCTTGCTCTTGACAGAAAAATCTATTTTATGACTTTCCTGGCTCAGAGTGTATTGGGGTATATAGTTGATGAACGAAGAGTATATATTGGAAAGCCTGGTTACATCCTGATCGTCAACCTTTAAACTTATAGTTTTCAGGTCCAGAATATCATATGGATCTTCGTAAGAAATAAGTATTACCGGATTACCATCTCCGATATATGATTTGTTGGTGGGATTTAGCAATTTGATGTTGGGGTCGTTTTCAGTTTTTTTAATATCAGCTACAAAGGCATTTTCCTGAGGAAATACCAAAGGTAAAGTATAAGATGTACCATCCTGCATTTTTAAGAAAAAATAATATTGGAACTGATCGGAACCATTAAGTATCGGTGTAATGTTTAAGAGATATTTATTTGGCGGTATTGCAGTCATTTCTGCCTCGGTGTATTGGTTGTCCTGATCACCCTTGTAGTAAACCAGAACACTGTCTACAGAAGCAATATCAACATCTCTTGCTTCCAAATTTAATATAATAGGCTGATTGTTTATGACATAATCAAGCTTGTCATGCACAAGCACTACTGCAAATAAACTGCTGCTCAAAACACAAAAAAGGATTAATAGTTTTTTCATTAATTTATTTTAATTTGTACTTAATATTAATGTTATGTTCTTTGTTATCTTTACCCATAAATTTCAAATTTACTGTACGGCTGGATATAACCCCCTGTATATCAAAAGGAACGTTTATACCGGTAAAATATTTACCTGATATGCTGATCTCATGCTTCCCATTGGCTCCCTTAGCCCAGACTTCTGCCTTGCCATCTATAATCTTAAGGTCCAGTTCATCTTTCCAGTCAGCGGATGAATCCGATAGCGCTAATCCCAATGTTTTAGATAAAGATTTTATTTTAACCTCAACTTCACCGCTAAATAAGCGATCATTTTTCGCATCTTTTAAAGTAATAAAAAACTTGAAAGGTTTGTCTTCCTGTTTGTTACCAGGAGCGCTAACCAGCAGTAAGGCTTCAGCCGAGAAGGCATCTTTCCAGTTCATCATTTTCTTTAAGTCTTCATCGGTGATATTTTGCAGATCAGCCTTTCCATCTTTACTGATAGTAGTTTGGGTATTCTTGCCGGCTAAAACTTGTCCATTTTGATTTTCAATTAGCACCAGTCCTTCTTTAACCCATATTTCCATATTGTCACCGGAATTAACCACATCAAACTCTGTACCCTTTACCGAAGCTACACCGTGTATAGATTCCACAGAAAACTTGTCACCTTTTCTGATAGAATTCCAAACCTGCCCCATATGGATAAATACACCTTTTTCCTTCTTGGCTTCATTTCTGGTAAACTCAATTTCCGTACCATTGGCAATTCGAACCTTGGAACCGGTATAAAAAAATAATTCTGCCTTACCATCAGTATAAGTTTTTAAATAGTCACCTTCATAAAAGGCCATACCTTTCTTGGCAGGGGCCCATTCTTTCATATCCTTGGATTTATAAGCAACCTCCCCTAAAAAGAAGGTCAATGAAGCTATGGGAGAACCTTCTTTAATCTGAGAAAATAATATTCCTGTAAGTAGTGACAAAATTAAAAATAATATAACTTTTTTCATTTTTTTACCTGACCTTCACAGATTTGATCTCAATCACACCCTGGATCATGTCATCCAGCATAACTTTATTTATTTTATCTTTGGCTCCGTCAAGGTCCATTTCTTCATATGTATAATTCTCCAGAATATTTCCCGCGCCGTTTACTTTGAGAAAGTCTTTTACGAAATCTCCGAACTTCTGCAAATCCTGTAAAGTCGCTTCTACGTATGTTGGTTTTTCTACAACATCTCCTGTGCTTTTCTGATCACCTGTACCAACAACTTCCTCATTTTGGTATTCCAGTCTGAAATTCACAACCGACGAGGGTTTAATAATATCTTTACCGTCTTTTAGTCCGAAAACCTGCCAACTGTAATTACCTGTTACTAAATCTACACCATAATTTTCTCTGCTTATTTCAATTTGGCTTTCCTTAGTTGAAAACTCTTTGGCATCAGCTAAGGAAATATCTTTACCCATTTTCACTTTATATATTTCCACGTAATCAGGACCTTTGGACCATTTCAAAGTTACTTTTGTTCCTCTGACGGTTTTGTTTATGGGGTCGATTACTGCCAGTTTTCCGCCTTTATCTTCTATTTCAAAAACAGCGATAACTGATGGCTTTACAACTTCCTCTCCGGCTTTAAAACCTGATACTTTCCAGCTATATATTCCGGGTATCAAATCCTGCAGCAGTAATGAATTTTCTTTAACACTGAATAGTTTCCCATTATCCAGATTTGGTCCTGTCCCCAAAACGACTTTATATTCATCAATAAAAGGAAATCCATCCCACTGCAATTTGACTGTTCTCTCAGGAATTTTCTTGCCTACAGGGTTTATCAGATTAATCTGCTGTATCGGCAGAATAAATAGCCCTTCTTTGGAAGGTTCGCCGAAAACTTTACTATCTTTGTCATAAGCTGTAACTGACCATTTATAAGCTTCTCCCGGCTTTACCGCGATTATATCCGATAACAATTTCTCCGTTTCTTTGATGTTATCTATTTCAGCGTTAATATTTAGTTTTTCAATATTTATTTTTATTTTATAATGATCGGCTCCGGTAATCGATGTCCACTTTAATTTCGGATTCATTTCTGTGGTATTCCCAACAGGTGCTAATAATACTATTTTTTCAGCGTTAATTTTCTGAGTGTAAAAATTGTAAAGCGCGCTGCCCGGCCCCATTATTCTTCTGCTGCCATCCAAAGCAAAGACTTTAAAATAGTATTTTTTACCTGCTTCCAGGGGAACAGAATCTCCTGCAACCGATAAAGCCGTAGTATCTCCGAAAAATATCTTCGCGCTGCTTAAACCGGGGTCTTCTTCAGACATTACCAGTTGATACCCTGCCGCTCCTTCAATCGGGGTCCATCTGAAAACAATGTTTGTAAAATTGTCTATAACCTGATTAACAGGTTGCAAAACTTCAATTAGTGGAAGAGGTTTGGTTTTAAATGATCCCAACACCGATGATTTGTTATAGTTCTTATCATTCTCATCAAAAGGAATAACTTTCCAAAAATATTCTTTGCTTAGTTGGATAAATCCTTCTGAGTTATCGAAATTGAAAGGTGGGAAAGCGTCAATGACCTTGGCATTTTTTAAATCACGGTTATCCGCGATCAATAATTGATATTTTGCTGCCCAATCTACTTTTTCCCAGTTAAATCTTATCGTCACCAGATTTTCAATTTGCTCGGCTATGGGTGATATTAAATCAGGAGCTTTGCGGATCGGTGTTTTGAAATAACCCATGTCTGATTTTTTATTAAAATTATTTCCAAATTCATCGTAAGGTAAAACCTGCCAAAAATATTGTTTCTCGAAACCTATATTTCCACCTTTTTCAAGATGAAGACGGAAAGGACTTGTCTCAACGTCCACTTTTATAGGATTAGTCATATCTTTATT